>NZ_BCPO01000123.1:0-30108 GCF_016586105.1 Burkholderia sp. E168m15 | reverse complement strand
CGTCGCGCAGAAGGTGTGCCCGCGCTGCCAGTCACGGTGCAGCAGGCGACGCTCGCGCAGGTCGACGGCACGCTGACGGTGCCCGTGGCGGCCCCGACCGGCGCCGCGAACAATGCGCAAGGTCTGCCGCGCGGCGGCATCGCGGTATCGCTGCAGTCGAAGCTTGCCGACGGGCTGCCCGGCGTGAAGCGCTGGTTCGAGCGCTATCCGTACCGCTGCCTCGAACAGCAGGCCTCGCGTGCGATCGGCCTGCGCGACCCCGCGCAATGGCAGGCGCTGATCGCACGGATGCCCGTCTATCTCGACAGCGACGGCCTGGCGAGCTACTTCCCGCCGTCGTCCGACGATTCGCACCACGGCAGCCCGACGCTGTCGTCGTATCTCCTCGTGGTGTCCGACGAAGCCAGCCGTCTCGATCCGCGCTTCGCGCTGCCGGAAGACCTGCGCACGCAGCTCGAAGCCGGGCTCGCGCGCTTCGTCGACGGCCGCCTCGAGCGCAACGCGTGGGCGCCGCGCCAGGATCGCGACCTGCGCAAGCTCGCGGCGATCGAGGCGCTGTCGCGCTACGGCGCCGCGCAGGGCCGCATGCTCGGTTCGATCGAGATCGCGCCGAACCAGTGGCCGACGTCGGCGGTGATCGACTATCACGCGATCCTGACGCGCGTGAAGGACATCCCGCAACGCGACGAAAAACGCGCGCAGGTCGAACAGATCCTGCGGGCACGCCTGACGTACCAGGGCACGCAGCTCGTGTTCTCGACCGCGCGCGACGACGACCTGTGGTGGCTGATGACCAGCAACGAGACCAACGCCGCACGCCTCGCGCTGGAATTCGCGGGCGACCCCGCATGGAAGGATGAAATGCCGCGCGTGACGGCCGGCCTGCTCGCGCTGCAACGCCAGGGCGCCTGGCAGACGACGACGTCGAACGCGCTCGGCCTGCTCGCGGTCGAGCGCTTCTCGCGGACCTACGAGAGCACGCCGGTCGCCGGCGCGACGAAGGTTGCGCTCGGCGGCAACGAGCGCTCGATCTCGTGGTCGCAGACGGCATCGGCCGCGCCCGCCGAGTCGCCCGCATCGGCAGCGCCGTCGGCGTCGGCCACGCCCGCGACCCGCGCGGCCACCGCGCGCAGCGTGCTGATGCCGTGGCCGCGTGCGTCGCAGGGGCCGGCCACGCTGTCGGTCACGCAGGACGGCACCGGCCGCCCGTGGGCGACCGTCGAAAGCCTCGCGGCCGTGCCGCTGCGTGCGCCGTTTGCTGCCGGCTACCGGATCACGAAGACCGTCACGCCCGTGTCGCCGGCCGTCAACGGCGTGCTGACGCGCGGCGACGTCGTGCGCGTGCATCTCGACATCGATGCGCAGAGCGACATGACGTGGGTCGCCGTCAACGATCCGATCCCGGCCGGTGCGACGATCCTCGGGTCGGGCCTCGGCCGCGATTCCGAAGCCGCGACGCAGGGCGAGAAAACGCCGGACGGCGCGTGGCCGGCGTTCATCGAGCGCGACTTCGACGGCTATCGCGCGTACTACGACTATTTGCCGAAGGGCAAATTCTCGGTGGAGTACACGGTACGGCTGAACAACGTCGGCACGTTCGGCCTGCCGCCGACGCGCGTCGAGGCACTGTATGCGCCGTCCGTGTACGGCCTGTGGCCGAACCCGCCGATGACCGTGAAGCCGGCCGACTCGGGCAAGTAACGAGCACGTGATGATCGATCTGGCTTTGCCGCGGCCGGCGCGTTTCGCCGGCCGCGTATTCGCCGCCGTCGTGCTGGCCGCGCCGCTCGTCGCGCATGCGCTGCCCGGCTACGACGACGTGCGCCGCAACTGGCGCAGCTCCGACTGGGTGCTGCTCGCGCGCGACGGCACGCCGCTGCAGCGCACGCGTGTCGACCTCGCCGAACGGCGCGGCGCCTGGGTGTCGCTCGCGGACGTATCGCCCGCGTTCCGCGAAGCGATCGTCGTGTCCGAGGACAAGCGCTTCTACGAACACAGCGGCGTCGACTGGCGCGGCATCGCCGGCGCCGCGTGGGGCAACCTGTGGAACGAGCGCACGCGCGGCGCGTCGACCGTCACGATGCAGCTCGCGGGCCTGCTCGGCGATTCGCCGCGCCGCTCGGGCCAGCGCTCGCTGCCGCAGAAGGCCACGCAGGCCGTGAACGCGCTGTGGCTCGAACGCAGCTGGCGCAAGGATCAGATCCTCGAGGCCTATCTGAACCTGGTGCCGTTTCGCGGCGAGACGATCGGGCTCGGCGCGCTGTCGCAGGTGCTGTTCGGCAAGGCGCCGTCGGGCCTCGACGCGCGCGAGGCCGCGATCGCCGCCGCCCTCGTGCGGGCACCCAACGCGGCCCCGGCGAAGATCGCCGAGCGCGCATGCCGAATCCTGCGCGACATGCAGGCCGGGCAGGCGTGCGCGTCGCTCGACGGCTACGTGCAGCTCGTCGTCGCGCGCCCAGCCAATACCGTACGCGACGACGGCGCCGCACTCGCCCCGCACTTCGCGCGGCGCATCGCGGCCGAGGTCAAGCCGGCGGCCGGCGCGCAGGTCCGCACGACGCTCGATGCGCCGCTGCAGCGCTTCGCACGCGACACGCTGATGCGCGCGCTGACCGAACTGAACGCGCCCGCGCACCGGCGCAACGTGCAGGACGGCGCGGTCGTCGTGATCGACAACGCGACCGGCGAGATCCGCGCATGGGTCGGCTCGTCGGGGGCGCTGTCGAGCGCGCGCGACGTCGATGCCGTGCTCGCGCCGCGCCAGGCCGGCTCGACGCTCAAGCCGTTCCTCTATGCGCAGGCGCTCGACGAGAAGCGGCTGACCGCCGCGTCGCTGCTCGACGATGCGCCGATCAACCTCGCCGCCGGCGGCGGCCTGTACATTCCGCAGAACTACGACAAGGATTTCAAGGGCTGGGTGAGCGTGCGCAGCGCGCTCGGCGGCTCGCTGAACGTGCCGGCCGTGCGCACGCTGGTGCTCGTCACGCCGCACCGTTTTGCGCGCACGCTGACCGCGCTCGGCCTGCCGCTCGCGCAGGAAGGCGATTACTACGGTTTCAGCCTTGCGCTCGGCAGTGCGGACGTCACACTGCTGTCGCTGACCAACGCCTACCGCGCGCTCGCGAACGGCGGCGTCGCACGCAAGGTCGTCGACCTGCCGGCCGCGGCACCGGCGCCCGCATCCGGCGCAGCGGCGCCCGCGCGGCCGGACGCGGGCACGCGCGTGTTCAGCGAAGCGGCCAGCTTCGTCGTCACCGACATCCTGTCCGACAACAATGCGCGTGTCCGTACGTTCGGCTTCGACAACCCGCTCGCGACGCGCTTCTTCTCCGCGGTCAAGACCGGCACGAGCAAGGACATGCGCGACAACTGGACGGTGGGCTTCACGTCGCGCTATACGGTCGGCGTGTGGGTCGGCAATGCGGACGGCTCGCCGATGTGGGACGTGTCGGGCGTCACGGGCGCGTCGCCCGTGTGGTCGGCCGTCGTCGGCTACCTGCATCGCGACCTGCCGAGCCGTGCGCCGCGCGCGCCGGCCGGCGTCGAGACGCGCCGGATCGCGTTCGAGCGCGATATCGAGCCGGCTCGCAACGAGTGGTTCATCGCGGGCACGGCGGTCGACACGATCCGGCTCGCGGCGCCCGTCACGCCGGGCAAGGACGGCGCGCGCGCGCCGCTGACGATCGGCGCGCCGACCGACGGCACGATCTTTGCGATCGACCCGGACATTCCGCCGAAGAACCAGCGGATCTGGTTCGAGCGCTCGGCCGGACGCGCGACGAAGTTCGCGTGGCGGCTCGACGACAAGGTGATCGGCCATGCCGATCGCGTCGCGTGGCTGCCGTGGCCGGGCCGGCACCGGCTCGAACTCGTCGACGCGCGCGGCAACGTCGCGGATGCGATCGGCTTCGAGGTGCGCGGCGCGTTCGCGAAGCCGGCCGCGCGCAAGCGCTGAGCGGGCGAGCCGGCCCGACTGGCCGGGCATATTTGCTTTCGGCGGCTGGGCGGAAAAGTCGAGTGCAGTCGCCCGATCCTTCAACCGGACCGGCCAAGCCGCAAATCGTTGTGGACGGGGTGAATTAGTTCGACAATACCGGGCACGCGCTGCATTCGGGCGCCGACGACGAACCGACGCAGGCCGATTCCCGACCGACAGCGATGACACCCGAAACCGAGCGGAAACTACTCCGGCATGGCGTACAGATCATCCCGCTCTTCTTGGGTCTGTATGCCGCCGACAGCCTGTGGGACGCGTATCGAAACGGCGGCATCCTGGAATGCCACCAGGCTCGCATGCACCCCATGACCTGCCGATGGATCACGCCGGACATGGGCGAGCACTTCCAGCGGCTGCTCGCCAGCCATTGGCACGTGCTCGGGCTCAGCATCCTGCTGAGCCTGTTGCTCGCTTACGTCATGGCGCCGGCCCGCCCCCGCACCCATAACGCGTCTACCCGGCGGTACCCCGCCTACGACACACCGAACGGGCGAGCAGCACCGCGGTTCACGACATAGAATGACAGCAGCGCTGCATCCCCGACGCGCCCGGCTGCCTCATTCTCTCGATTGCCCGCGACCATGAACATTCGCCTTACGCGCTTCACCCGCCCCGCGCTGGGCGTCTTGTGCGTTGCAACGCTCGCCGCCCTCCAGGCCTGCAACGGCGATGCCTGTTTCGGCGTCGACGTGTGCTTCAACGACAACACGCAAACCGTCTCGCTATCGGGCACGGCCGCGACGGGCGACGCGCTCGCGAGCGCGCAGGTGGTGGTCAATTGCGCGGTTGGCTCGGCAACGACGCTGACGGACGGTGGCGGCAACTACCGTGTCACGCTCAACGCGGCGCTGCCGTGCGTCATCACCGTGGCGTCGGGCGGCGCGAGCCTGCATTCGCTCGCCTATGCGGGCGGCACCTTCAACACGACGCCCGAGACCGAGCTGATGCTCGTCTATCTCGCGGCGCAACTCGGGACGAACACGGCCGGGCTGATCGGCAATTTCCAGGGCAGCCTGCGCCATCAGCGGGCCATGAACAGCCCGGACACCGTGCAGGCCGCGCAATCGGCCGTGGTCACGAACCTGCAGCAGCGCTATGCGGTCACGCTCGCCGCGCCGGCATTCCTGACCACCTCGTTCGTGGTCGGGCAACCGGGCGTCGACGGCGATCTCGTTGCGCTGGCCAAGGCTGGGGCGATCGATTCGAACGGACTGCCGGACCCGGTTGCCGTGTCGCTGTTGCAGCAGGCAGGCGCCGCGCATCCGCTGTAAGCGCCGCGAGACGGGACGGGAAACGACCGTCAGGCGCCGCCTTCGCGCGCGTCGTCGGCCAGCAGCGCCCAGCGCTCGTGGTCGCGCCATTCGCCGCCGATGCGCAGATAGCGCGGCGAGAATCCCTCTTGCCTGAAACCGAGCCGCCGAACCAGCGCGATCGACGCATGATTGCCGGGTTGGATATTCGCTTCGAGCCGGTGCAGCCCGAGTTCGCCGAACGCGACGTCGATCGCCGCCCGCAACGCGTCCGTCATCAGCCCCTTGCGGCTGAACTCCGCCATTCCGTAGTACGCAAGATAAGCGCTCTGAAACACCCCGCCGACGATCTCGTTGAGATTCACCACGCCGACCACCGCGCCCGATGCCCGCTCGCGCGCGATGAATCCCACGTTCGGGCCCGTCAGGCAGCGGGCGAACCATTGATCGAAGCCGGCCTGGTCGATGAACGAATCGACCCACGGCAGATGATGGCTCCGGCTCGCGCGGTTGGCGTCGATCAGGTCGGCGGCGTCGGAGCGGGCGACGCGCTTCAGCAGAATCCGGTTCATGAGTCGGTCGGCAGGCGGCTTACGCCGCCTCCCCGCTCCCGCACACCACCGGCGCCGCCTGCTGCCGCGACAGATACCGCAGCAGCTTCGTCACCATCCACACGACGATGAACGACAACGCGACGAAGAACACCGCCAGCGGCGTCAGCACGTGAATCGACACGAAGCCGGCGAGGCCCATCATGGCGGACGACACGAGCAGCAGCGCACAGCCGAGGATCGCGCTCGTCAGGCCGGCGATATGCGGAAACAGCGAATTGCCCTTGGCCATCAGCGTCGGGTACATCGCGCCCGCGCAGAAACCCATCACGAGCACCGGCGTCGCGAGCGTCCACACGCGCAGGCCGACGGTCAGCGCCAGCACCAGCATCGCGACCGACGCGCCCGCCATCACGCGCGCGCCGATCCGCAGCCGTTGCTCGGCGCTCGGCAGCCCGCGGCCGTGAATCCGGTTCGACAGGCCGCCGAGGAAATACATGAGGCCGATGCCGAGCGCGAGATAACCGAAGAAGGTCGGCGGCTTGTGCAGCGTGGTCTGCACCATGAACGGTCCGACGATGTTGAACACCAGCAGGATGCTGTAGCACAGCCCCTGTGCGAGAAAGCAGCTCTGGAACACCGGGCTGGCCAGCACCTTGCCCGCGTTCGCCATCAGCGTGCGCGGCTCGAGATGCACCGGCTTCGGCAAGGTTTCGCGGTAGCGCCACAGCAGCGCCCACATCGCCAGCGAGTAGACCAGCAGGAACACCAGGCACGCGCGCCAGCCGAACCATTCCTGCAGGTGCGCACCGATCACCGGCGCGATGATCGGCGCCAGCCCCCACGCGATCGACATGTACGTGAACGCGTGCATCAACGCCTGGCCGGAGAACGAATCGGTGATGATCGCCTTCGCCAGCAGGTTGGTGGTCGCGATTCCGAAGCCCTGCAGGCAGCGCGCCAGCACGAACGTCTCGAGGTTCGGTGCGCCGAGCGACAGCAGGCAGCCGATCGTGTAGATCACGAGCCCGAACGCGAGCACGCGCTTGCGGCCATATGCGTCGGCGATCGGCCCGAAGATCAGCTGGCCCAGTGCGTAGGCCGCCATGTAGCCGGACACGCTCGACTGGATCGCCTGCGGCGTGGTCGCGAACGAACGTGCCATGTCGGGCAGCGCGGGCACGTAGATGTCGATCGCGAGCTGGCCGGCGGATGCGAACAGGCAGATCAGGAACAGCAGGAAGCGCGGCGAATTCGACTCGCGCGCGGGAGTGAGCGTGGCGTTCATGACGACTGGGGAAGGAGGTCCGGCAGCAGTGCCGCACCGTCAATGTTCGGATGTCGAACATGCGTGCGGTGGTGGCGAATTCCGTATTGTGCCTGTTGTTGCACCGGGCGACAGGATGCCCCTGGCACGGGCGAGGTTGAATGCCGATGGCGGCCCGTTCCGACATGCGCCGATCGGGCCCGCCGGCGGCGGTTTTAATGCTGATTTAAGCCAACGGCCGCATCGTCTCGGATGGCTCACTCCGTGAGCCACACGTCATTGTTGATTCGATCAGTCTCGTTTGATGGAGATACGAAGATGCGATTCCGTTCGTATATGGCGGCGGGCGCGCTGATGCTGGCGCCCGTGTTCGCCCTGGCCGGGCAGGCCGGCGCGCCGGCCGTCGCCCAACCGATGTTCGTCAATGTCGACGGGCAGGCCGTGCCCGTGAAAGCCGAAACGCGCGTCGTCCAGACGGCCGTCGGCCCGATGAAGGTCAGCACGTGGAGCTGGCACAGCCCGCAAGGCGGCGCGAGCTTCGAGATGCAGACGTCGTCGGGCGGCCTGCCGCCCGCGGCAGCGTTACGGCAAATGCAGGTTGCACAGTACCGGATGCAGGCGGCGCAGGCCCAGATGGTCGCGATGCAGCAGCAGATGATGGCGCTCCAGCACATCGCGCTCGCCAACGCATTCGCGATGCCGATGCCGCAGCCCGTCGGATTCGCGATGGCGCCGTGGGCCATGCCGGAACCGGTCGTCGTGATCGTGCCGGTGCAACCTTCGGCGCGTTCGATGGCGCCCGCTCCCGCCCCGGCGGCGCCGGCACGGCCGGCCGCGCGCGGGCCTGAAATCAAGGCCTGACGCGCACGCTCGACGCACGAGCGAGCGGGGCCGCAAAGCGAAACCGCCGGCATGTGCCGGCGGTTTTTCATGGGTGGCACGATATCGCCACGACGCGGTGCTCAGTACTGCGCCTGATCCGTCGGATTCTTGAACAGCTGCTTCATCTCCGCCGACAGCGGATAGTTGAGGCTCACGCCCTTCGGTGGAATCGGCCGCATGAACCACTGGTCGTACAGCTTCTCGGCCGCACCCGAGGTCTGCATCTTCGCGATCACGCCGTCGACGACGCGCTTGAACGCCGGATCGTCCCTGCGCATCATGCACGCATAGTTTTCGTGAACGAGCGGCGTGCCCGCGACCGTGTACGCACCCGGATTGCGGTCCTTCGCGATCTCGCCGTACAGCAGCGGCTCGTCCATCACGAACGCCACCGCGCGCCCGGTCGTGACGTTCATGAACGCTTCGGCGTGATCCTTCGCGCTGATGATCGTCATGTTCATCGCCTTCTCTTCGTTGAGCTTGCGCAGCAGGCGCTCGTCCGACGTGCCGGCCGTCGTCGCGACCGTCTTGCCGGCCAGGTCCGCGAAGTCCTTCACGCCCGAATCCTTGCGCGTGCTGAAACGGATGCCGTAGAGAAAAATGCTGTTCGAGAACGCGGCCTGCCTTTGCCGTTCGAGCGTATTCGTCGTCGAGCCGCATTCGAAGTCGATCGTCCCGTTCTGCAACAGCGGAATGCGGTTCTGCGACGTGATCGGGATTTCCTTCACCGCGAGGTTCGGCAGGTTCAGCTCCGTCTTCAACTGGTCGATGACGCGCGACGCGATGTCCCGCGAGTAGCCGATGTTCTTCTGCTGGTTGTCCGAATACGAGAAAGGCACCGACGACTCGCGAATGCCCAGCGACACGACACCCGTGTCCTTGATCTTCTTCAGCGTACCGGTAAGGGCCTGCGCGTGCGCGGCGCCGGCCAGCGCACAGGCCAGCGCGACGGCGAGACAACGGAAACGGCGATCCATGCATGTCTCCTGACGAAACGTTGATCGAATCGCGATCCTACGCCCGACAATATTCGCGTCACATCAGGGCAAGCGTAAGCAACCTTCCGCCCGAGCTCGATCCTGAAAGATGTTTTCCGTGCCGCGCAAACCGGGCCGCGCCACGCGGTTCGCCCGACCGCGCCGCGCACGGCCTCGGCCGTGCCATCTGTGCCGGTCGTTCCAAACGCGCGTTCATGCTGCGACGCACCAACGGAATCGTTTGCGGCACCCCCTGTTTTTCTCGCGAAACGCACTCAAGAAGCCGCCGCGCACGCCGTTACCCAGTGCATGGCGCGTCGCAGCAACCCGCTGCAACCGTCAGACAAAAACACAAGGTCCGGCTCAGCCGGATCGGCGCCACCGCCGGCACGACGGTTATCTACGAGGATCAAGTTTCAACATGAGAGCCAAACGTTTCAATTTCGCGCTGGCGCGCCCCGCACATGCGCGCATGCTCGCCGGCATGCTGTCCGCCGCCGCCCTCCTGCCCCTCGCCGGTTGCGGCGGAGGCGGCGGCGACGGCAGCAACCCGTCTTCGTCCAACGCATCGCCCGCACCGACACCCGCTCCGACGCCGGCTCCCACGCCCGCGCCGACCACCCCGCCCGCGTCGTCCGGCGGCAATGCGTGCACGTCGCAGCAGGCCGCCGTGCAGATGGCCGCGCAGACCGCGCCGGCCGAGCCGCCGGTCGATCACCTCATCGTCAAGCTGAAAACGCTGGCGGCCACGCGCGCGATGGCGGCCATCGACAGCGGCTCGCGACTCGACGCGGTGATCCAGCGCGCGATGACGCGCTGGACGGCGCCGGTGACCGGCAGCGCACGCGCGTACGCGAGCACGGTCGCGCAAACGCCGGTGAACGTGCAGGTCGAGCGCACGATCTCGAACGGCGCGGCCGTGCTGTCGCTCGGCCAGCGCATGGACGCCACCGATGCCGCCGCGCTCGCGCAGGCGTTCGCGGCTGACAGCGATGTCGACTACGCGGAACCGGATCACCCGATGCAGATCCGCGACACGCCGAGCGACCCGCTCTACAACCAGCAGTGGTACCTGTCCGACCCGGCCGCCGGCATCGACCTGCCGCCCGCATGGAACGTGACCAAGGGGTCGCCGACCGTCGTCACGGCCGTGCTCGACACCGGCTACCGGCCACACGGCGACCTCGTCGGCAATCTGATCCAGCAAGGCTACAGCTTCATCAGCAACGTCAACACCAGCAACAACGGCCTGACGCGCGGCCCGGACGCCACCGATCCGGGCGACTGGGTCACGCAGCAGGAACTCGACAACGCCAACGGCCCGTACTATCACTGCGCCAGCCAGCCGAGCAACAGCAGCTGGCACGGCACGCGCGTGATGGGCGTGATCGGCGCGACCGCCAACAACGGCACCGGCGTCGCCGGCGTCTCGTGGCTCAGCCGGATCCTGCCGGTGCGCGTGCTCGGCAAGTGCGGCGGCGTGACGAGCGACATCGCCGACGGCATGCGCTGGGCAGCCGGCATTCCCGTCAACGGCGTGCCGAACAATCCGAACCCCGCGAAGATCATCAACCTGAGCCTCGGCGGGGTCGGCGCATGCAGCACGACGTTCCAGCAGGCGATCGACGACGTGACCGCGAAAGGCGTGACCGTGGTCGTCGCGGCCGGCAACGACGGCCTGTCGACCGGGCTCGACCAGCCCGCGAACTGCCGCGGCGTGATCACCGTCGGCGCGACCGACGCGACGGGCCGCCGCGCATCGTTCAGCAATTTCGGCGCCGATGTCGCGCTGAGCGCACCGGGCGTCAACGTCCTGTCGACGTCGAACACCGGCACGACGACGCCGGGCTCGGACACCTATGGCCCCGCGAACGGCACCAGCCTCGCAGCGCCGCAGGTGACGGGCGTCGCCGCGCTGATGCTGTCGGTGAACGGCAACCTCACACCCGCGCAGATCCTGCAGAAGCTGCAAGGCGGCACGCGCGCGGCGAAGCTGGCCGCCGGCACGTCGTGCACCGCGCTGCCGGCAGGCTCGGGCATCCTCGATGCGGGGGCCGCCGTCGCGACCGCGAACCAGTAACCGGCACCTCGTTCGACGCGGCCGCGCGCCTGCCGACATCGCAGGCGCGCGGCTGTTTCATGACGGGCTATCGAGTGCGACTGCACACGCGCGCCGACTCGATCACGCATCTCGAAATAACGCCTGACAAAAGGGTTGACGCTTCGCACAGCGAGCCATTACCATCGCCCCCGTCTAGTTACATGGAGTGTTCTGTGAACACCGATGCGAGTTGTAGTTGGTGCCTGGCCAACTTGACTGCTGCCTGAGGAAAACGCGCAGAGCCTCGTCTTCTGCCGCATCCCGGGAAGCAGGATGCGGCGCCCTTCCGGCCTGACCACGGGCCAGATCTCCCGCCGAATTTTCGATGTTGTCGAATGCACGCGACGCGCCGTCGCGCGTGTGCGTTCGTGTTGCGCGCGGCGCCAGCCGCGTGCGCTCTCCGTTCGCGTGCCGTCCGGCCGCGCGCCTCGTTGCGCGCGCCGTTGCCGATCGCCCGCGCCGATTCTCCGCAACCGACAGGAGTGCAGATGAACTCAGACGACAGTAGTCGATTACCGCTCGCCGGTGCGACGCTGCGCATCGACACGCCGTGCGCATCCTGCGCGCCGGCGAGCGTTCCCGCCTTTACCGATCCACAGCCGATCGCGCCTGACGCGACGCGGCGGGGAGCGTTCGTGCGTCGATGACGTCACGGCCGCTCCCCGCCCGCCGCCTCGTGCGCAAGGAGCGACTCATGACGACACGACACAACACCTCGCACAAGAAACAGCGCGGCTTCATCAAGGCCGGCGCCGGCCAGCAGAACGACCCGCGCATCATGCGCGCCGCACAGGAAGCGGCCCGCCCGCTCGAAGACACGCTGAAGTCGCTGCACACCAGCACGCGCGGCCTCACCTACGACCAGGCCGCCGGCCGCCTGCAGCACGACGGCCCGAACGAAATCGCGCACGACAAGCCGCCGCACTGGACCCGCCAGTTGCTGCTGTCGTTCCACAACCCGTTCGTCTACGTGCTGCTGGTGCTGGCCGCCATCAGCTTCTTCACCGACGTCTACTTCGCGGCGCCCGACGATCGCGACTACGTCGGCATGACGATCCTGCTGACGATGGTCACGATCAGCGCGCTGCTGCGCTTCGTGCAGGAATTCCGGTCGCTGCGCGCGGCCGAGAAGCTCAAGGCGATGGTCCGCACGACCGCGACCGTGCAGCGCGCCATGACCGACACGTCGGAACCGACGCGCCGCGAGGTGCCGATGCGCGAAGTCGTGACCGGCGACATCGTGCATCTTTCCGCCGGCGACATGATCCCCGCCGACGTGCGGCTGCTCGCGTCGCGCGACCTGTTCATCAGCCAGGCCGTGCTGACCGGCGAGGCGCTGCCCGTCGAGAAGTACGACACGCTCGGCGCGGTGGCCGGCAAATCCGCGGGCACGCACGCGGCCGGCGCGGCCAACGGCGCACCGGCATCGCTGCTCGATCTCGAGAACGTCTGCTTCATGGGCACCAACGTCGTCAGCGGCACGGCGACGGCCGTCGTCGTCGCGACCGGCGAAGACACGTACTTCGGCTCGCTCGCGCGCAACGTCGTGAGCCACAAGCGTATCGAGACGAGCTTCGACCGCGGTGTCGCGAGCGTCAGCTGGCTGCTGATCAAGTTCATGTTCGTGATGGTGCCGATCGTATTCATGATCAACGGGCTGACCAAGGGCGACTGGCTGAGCGCACTCACGTTCGCGCTCGCGGTGGCCGTGGGCCTCACGCCCGAGATGCTGCCGATGATCGTCAGCGCGAACCTCGCGCGCGGCGCGGTCGCGATGGCGCGCCGCAAGGTCGTCGTCAAGCGGCTGAACTCGGTGCAGAACTTCGGCGCGATGGACGTGCTGTGTACCGACAAGACCGGCACGCTCACGCAAGACAAGATCATCCTCGAACACCACCTCGACCTGTCCGGCCACAAAAACGAGGACATCCTGCGGCTCGGCTGGCTGAACAGCTTCCACCAGAGCGGCCAGAAGAACCTGATCGACATCGCGGTCGTCGCGCGCGCCGACGAGATCGGCGAACGCGTGAAGCCGCAGGGCTACAAGAAAATCGACGAACTGCCGTTCGATTTCGTGCGGCGCCGCCTGTCGGTCGTCGTCGAGGATACGCGCGGCACGCACCTGCTGATCTGCAAGGGCGCGGTCGAGGAAATGCTGGCCGTCTCCACGCACGTGCAGGATGAGGACGGCGTGCGTCCGCTCGACTTCGTGGCCCGCAAGCGGCTGCTCGAACAGGCCACCGCGTACAACGAGGACGGCTTCCGCGTGCTCGTGCTCGCGACGCGCACGATCCCGCGCGGCGACGAACGCGCGCAATACCGCACCGCCGACGAACACGATCTCGTCGTGCGCGGCTTCCTGACCTTCCTCGATCCGCCGAAGGAATCGGCCGCGCCGGCGCTCGCCGCGCTGCGCGAGAACGGCGTCGCGGTGAAGGTGCTGACGGGCGACAACCCGACCGTCACGATGAAGGTGTGCCGCCAGGTCGGCCTCGAACCCGGCAAACCGATGCTCGGTACGGAAATCGAAGTGCTCGACGATGCGACGCTCGCGCAGGTGGTCGAACGCACGACCGTGTTCGCGAAGCTCACGCCGCTGCAGAAGGCGCGCATCGTCAAGGCGCTGCAGGCGAACGGCCACACGGTCGGCTTCCTCGGCGACGGCATCAACGATGCGCCCGCGCTGCGCGACGCGGACGTCGGCATCTCGGTCGACAGCGGCGCCGACATCGCGAAGGAAACCGCCGACATCATCCTGCTCGAAAAGAGCCTGATGGTGCTGGAGGAAGGCGTGATCAAGGGCCGCGAGACGTTCGGCAACATCCTGAAGTACCTGAACATGACGGCCAGCTCCAACTTCGGCAACGTGTTCTCGGTGCTCGTCGCCAGCGCGTTCCTGCCGTGGGAGCCGATGCTCGCGACGCAGCTGCTCGTGCTGAACCTGATCTACGACACGTCGCAGATGCTGCTGCCGTGGGACAAGATGGATCCCGAGTTCCTGAAGAAGCCGCGCAAGTGGGAAGCCGGCAACATCAGCCGCTTCATGCTGTGGGTCGGGCCGACGTCGTCGGTGTTCGACATCACGACGTACATCCTGATGTGGACCGTGTTCGGTGCGGGCGCGCTGTATCACCTGAACGGCGGCGCGAGCGGCCAGATCGTGATGAACTCGGGCTGGTTCATCGAGAGCCTCGTGTCGCAGACGCTCGTCGTGCATCTGCTGCGCACGCAGAAGATCCCGTTCCTGCAGAGCACGGCGTCGCTGCCGGTGCTACTGTCGACCTTCACCGCGATCGCGATCGGCTGCTGGCTGCCGTTCTCGCCGTTCGCGGAGGCGATCGGCTTCATGCACCTGCCCGGCACCTACTGGCTGTGGCTCGCCGCGACGATGGTCGGCTACATCGTGCTCGCGCAGATCGTCAAGACGATCTACGTGCGCCGCTACAAGCAGTGGTTCTGATGGCGCGCGGATGACGATGCGCCGGCCCGTGCTCGCGAACGCCGAGCGGGCCGGCGCGGCGTGCGCATCGAGCCACGCCCATGCAACGGGCCGCATCAGCGGCCCGTTTTTCATTCATTGAGCGTCGTTCGCGCCGAACAACTGCGCGCACACCGTGCGCCCTTCGTCGGTCAGCGCGGCGCTGCCGGTACCGTCCTCGTTCAGCGTCGTTACGCTCAGGCCGGCGGCGTCGAGTTGCGTCAGCACGCGGCGCAGCGTGCTCATCGGCAGTTGCGCGCGCTTCGCGATCTTCGGCAGCGACCACGTCTTGCCGGCCGGATCGCTGGCGGCTTCGTTCAGCGTCGCGAGCGTGGCGACGAGTGCGGGATCGAGCGGGGATTCGTCGGTGTCGGAAGTCATCGGTTCGGGTTCGTCGGCCGGCGTCGCACCGGCATGCAGGGAGAAAACGCTCGCGGACACTATACCCCGCGTCACGCGCCCTTGAGCGCGCTGCGCATGAACGACACGAAACGCGCGGTGACGGGATCGTCGCGATCGGACAGCCACGCGAGCCCCACGCGCCACTTCGCGTCACGGCCGTCGAGCGGCAGCACCGTCGCATCGCGCAACAGGTACCGCGCGCTCGACGGGATGAACGCGACGCCGACGCCGGCCGCGACCGAGGTCAGCACCGACTGCACGTCTTCCGCCTGCTGCATCACGTGCGGCACGAAGCGGCGCTCGACGCACCATCGGTCGATCTGCGCAGCCAGCCCCGGGCCGCGCGCACGCTGCAACGCGATGAAGCCGATCTCGTTGAGCACGTCGAGGTTGGCCGGCACGCGCTTGAAGCCCAGGTGCGGCGGTACGGCAAGCCCGAGCGCTTCGTCGATCACCTTGAACGACGACAAGCCGTCGTCCGACGGCAGACGCAGGAAACCGGCGTCGAGCTTGCCGGCACGCAGCCGGCGCGTCTGTTCGGACGACGACAGGTCGCTCAGCGTCACCGCGATACCCGGATTGCAACGGCGGAATTCGGCGATCAGCTTCGGCACGAGCGTCAGCACGGACAGGCAGATGCCGAGCCGCAAATGCCCGCGCTGGCCACTGGTCGCTTCCCGTGCACGCGCCAGGATTTCGTCGGCATCGCGCACGAGCGCCTGCGCGTCGGGCAGGAAGCGTTCGCCGAACGGCGTCAGCTCCGCGCCATGCCGGCCGCGCTCGAACAGCTTGCCGCCGAGGCTTGCTTCCAGCGCGCCGATCTGCTTGCTGAGCGCAGGCTGGCTCATGTGCAGCGCATCGGCCGCGCGGCTGAAATGGCACAGCTCGGTGACCGTCAGGAACGTGCGCAGCAGTTTCAGTTCCATTCTTTAACGGAATCGTAACGATTGAAATATTCATTTTACCGATCGAACGCAATGGCGTTCAATACGGACATGCCCTTCCCGGAATTCACCTTCATGTCCCTCGATCCAGCGGCCGACTGCGTGGCCGAATCACCATGCGATGTCGCGGGTGCAAACGCATGCGCCGGTGCCGCCGATACCCGCGCGCCGAAACGTCGTGTCGAACGCACGGACGGGCGCAGCCGCCGCTTTCGCTTCGGCGATGCGCTGGAAGACGCGCCGCCACGCGCGATGACGGGTTCGATCGCAATCAGTTTCGCGGTCGTGTCGCGGCGGAACTGGCCGCGCTGAACTGCGCACCCGCCCGCCTTTCTCCCCACCCGCACCGCTGCCCGGCAGCGCGAAAACGACCGGAATCCTCCCGTATCACGCATCATTGCGCGTCATCCCATCGTCATCGCCGCGCGATCGACCGTATAATTTCCCGCACCCGCCGACCGCCCACGCATTCCGCGCAGCCGCATCGCGCGTGAAAAGGAGACTTTCGCTTGACCGGCCTCATCGCGCGCCTGCCTCGCGCCCGGACCACCCTGATCCTCGTCCTGTCGTTCCTGCTGCTCGCATTCGCCACGAACGCGTCCGCGCAGCGCGTGCAGCCGCATCGCACCGCCCATGCGCAACCGCATGCCCATACGAAGGCCGTCAAGAAGAAGCCCCATCGCAAGAAAAAGGCCGTCAAGCATCGCCGCTCGCGCGTGACGCATCAGGCAGCCAAACGCCACGCGGCACCCGCGCCGCAGCCGCGGCGCGCGAAACGCACGACCGCCGTGCGGCCACGCCCGCCCGCGAAACCGAAATTGCTCGCCAGTTGCGGCTACACCCCCCGCGCGGTCGGTTCGCTGCATTCGCGCGCGGCCTACGTGCTCGACGTCGATTCCGGCACCCCGCTGCTGGCGCGCAACGCACGCACCGTGCGGCCGATCGCCTCGATCTCGAAACTGATGACGGCCGTCGTCGCGCGCGATGCCGATCGTCCGCTGAACGGCGTGCTGCGCGTGACCGCGCGCGATCGCGACACGATCAAGTTCACCGGTTCGCGCCTGCAGGTCGGCTCGGAACTGTCGCGCCGCGAGATGTTCCATATCGCGCTGATGTCGTCGGAGAACCGCGCGGCCGCCGCGCTGAGCCGCGACTATCCGGGCGGGCGCGCCGCGTTCGTCAAGGCGATGAACCGCGAAGCGCGCCGGCTCGGTATGCGACATACGCACTTCCGTGAGCCGACCGGCCTGTCGCCGCACAACGTGTCGACGGCGGAAGATCTCGCGCGGCTCGTCGGCGCGGCCGCGCAAGATCCGCTGATCCGCTATTTCTCGACCGATCTGTCGACCACCGTGCGCCCCGGCGACGGTGAACTCGTGTACGTGAATTCCGACCCGCTCGTACGCTACCGCCGCCTGCCGATCCGGCTGCAGAAAACCGGCTTCATCAACGAATCGGGGCACGGCGTCGTGATGCGCATGCGCGTGAAAGGCCGCCGGGAAACGGTCGTGCTGCTCGGCGCGGCGACGCGTGCCGGCGTATCGAGCGACGCAATCAAAATCCATCGCTGGCTGTCCTGTTCGATCCAGTAGACGGACACGGGCAGCCGGCGAGCTCACGCGACGGGAGCGACGCCATGCAGGACGAATACCGCTTCAACGCGTTCGGTCGGCTGCTCGCCGTGGTGCGCACGGACGGTCGCTGGGCCGTGTTCGATCTCGGCGCCGAAGGCAAGCGGCGCCCGGCCAATCTGCAGATTCCGTCCTCGCTCAGCGCGGACGAACTTGGCCAGTACCTCGGCGATCTGCTGCACGAAAACGCGACTCCGCGATACAGCGAAGTCGTACCGGTCGCGCATCGACGCACGTAATCGCACCGGGCAGCGCCACCAGCCGGCGATCAATTCGACAGTTAAACTTGCAAGTTTAACTGTCGTGTTCTATGATTGGCCGCATGAACCCGCCACGCAAACCCGGCGTTTCCGCCGAAACCGTCGCCGCCGACCTGACCCTCGCGGTCGGCCAGCTCATCCGCCGGCTGCGCTCCGAGGTCGATTCGGAAGGACTCGGCATGTCGCAGACGAGCGCGCTCGCGCGGCTCGAACGGCACGGGCCGATGACGACCGCCGATCTCGCGCGCGCCGAAGCGATGAAGCCGCAATCGATGAAGACGATTCTCGCGAGCCTCGAGGAAGACGCACTCGTCGAGCGCGAGCCCCATCCGACCGACGGCCGCCAGATCCTGTTCAAACTCACCGCCGCCGGCCTCGCCGCGCGGCGCAAGCGCAACGCCGCGAAACACCAGTGGCTTGGCGCCGCGATCGAGAAACTCGATCCGCAAGACATCGACACGCTCGCCGCGGCCATCCCGCTGATCCGCCGCATCGGCGAGCAATGAACCCGGCCGGCGCGCCGCGCTGCATGCGCGCCGGCTTTCCTTGCCCTTTTCCCCGGAGCCCATCATGAGCGCAACGCGTCTCGACACGAACACGGCGCTGGTCGTCATCGACCTGCAGAAAGGCATCGTCGCCCTCCCCACCGCGCACCCGGTCGCGCCGGTGATCGCCCGCACCCGCGAACTGCTCGACGCGTTCCGCAGCCGCGGCCTGCCAGTCGTGCTGGTCAACGTCGCGGGCGGCGCACCGGGCCGCACCGAGCAAGCGCCGCGCACCGCGCAGCTTCCGGCCGACTGGACCGAACTCGTGCCCGAACTGAACCGCCAGCCAGGCGACCACGTCGTGACGAAGCGGACCTGGGGCGCCTTCACCGGCACCGGTCTCGACGCACACCTGAAGGCAGCCGGTGTCACGCAGATCGTGCTGACCGGCGTCGCGACGAGCATCGGCGTCGAATCGACCGCGCGGCAGGCCTACGAGCTCGGCTACAACGTGACGCTCGCCGTCGACGCGATGACCGACCTCAACGCGGATGCGCACGTCAACAGCATCGAGCGACTGTTCCCGCGCCTCGGCGAGACCGGTACGACGCAGGACATCGTCGCGCTGCTCGACCGGCGCGGCGCGTGAGCGACCCACGCATCCAGCCGGCGCCGGGCCGCGCGGCCGGCCGGCTCGACCCGTCGATCTGGAAAGTCAGCGCGGTCGCGACGCTCGGTTCGCTGCTGTCGCAGCTCGACGCGACGATCGTCAACGTGTCGCTGTCGAGCCTCGCGACCGATCTGCATGCCAGCCTGGCGACGATCCAGTGGGTGACGAGCGGCTACCTGCTCGCGCTGACGCTGGTGCTGCCGCTGAGCGGCTGGCTCGTCGATCGCATCGGCGCGAAGGCGCTGTACCTGTGGTGCTTCTCGGCGTTCACGCTTACGTCGGCGCTGTGCGGGCTCGCATGGTCCGCGCCGTCGCTGATCGTGTTCCGCGTGTTGCAAGGCGTCAGCGGCGGCTTGCTCGCGCCGATGGCGCAGATGATGATCGCGCGCGTCGCCGGTCGGCAGATGGCGCGCGTGATCGGCTATGCGGCGGTGCCGGTGCTGCTCGCGCCGATCCTCGGCCCGGTCGTGGCCGGCGCGATCCTGCAGCACGCGTCGTGGCGCTGGCTGTTTCTGGTGAACCTGCCCGTCGGCGCGCTCGCGCTCGCACTGGCCGCGCGCTTCCTGCCTGGCGACCGGGACGATGCGCCGCGGCGCGCACTCGACTGGATCGGCCTCGCGTTGCTGTCGCCGGGCCTCGTGCTGTTCCTGTACGGCGTCGAGCGGATCGGCTCGGTGCCCGGCATCGCGGCGGTCGCGGGTTCGGCGCTGCTGCTCGTCGCGTTCCTGCGCGTCGAGCGCCGCCAGCGCGAACATGCGCTGATCGATCTCGCGCTGTTTCGCTCGCGCGTGTTCGGTGCGGCAGCCGGCACGCAGTTCCTGTCGAACGGCGCGCTGTATGCAGGCCAGATGCTGATTCCGGTGTTCCTGATCCAGGCATGCGGGCGCTCGCCGGGCGAGATGGGCTGGCTGCTCGCGCCGCTCGGGCTCGGCATGCTCGTCACCTATCCGTCGATGGGCGCGCTGACGAGCCGGTTCGGCGTACGCCGGCTGGCCGCCGCCGGTGCGTTGCTCGCACTCGTCGCCACGCTGCCGCTCGTGTTCCTCGCGCTGACCGGCTACGATCCGCGCGTGCTCGTCCCGGCGCTGTTTCTGCGCGGCATGGGCCAGAGTGCGATCGGCGCGCCGTCGATCGCCGCCGCGTATGCATCGGTCGAACGCCGCGACCTGCCGATGGCGACCACGTCGCTCAATATCGTGCAGCGGCTCGGCGGCCCGACGTTCACCACGCTATGCACGCTGTTCCTCGCGTGGCGGCTGCAGGCCGAAGCGGCGTCGGTCGGCGGCACGCCGGCCGTCGCGTATGCATGGGCGTTCGGCCTGCTGTGCGCGCTGCATGCGGCGAGCTTCGCGACGACGCTGCGGCTGCCGTTGCGCTCGGCCGGTGCAGGCGGCGGCGACTGACGAACCGGCAACGCACCGGCCGGTTCGCGCCGAACCCGGGCGGCGCCGCGTGCGCGGCCTCCCGCTACGGCAGCCACATCGGCACGATCGACGCCACCAGCAGCACGCCGAGCCCCGCATTCAGGCAGCGCCACTGCCGCTCCGTGCGCAACACGCGTGCGAACAGCAGCCCGGCGAAACACCACAGCGACAACGACGCCATCGCCGCCACGCCGAATGCAAAACCGAGCAGCACGCCGAGCCGCGCCGGCCCCGACGCGAGCGCCGCAAACGACGCGGCCGCACCGAGCGTCATCGCCCAGCCTTTCGGGTTGTGCCACAGCATCCACACGCCGCTGACGAACCCTTGCGGCCGGTGCACGTCGACATCGAGGCGCGGCTTGCCGCCACGACCGATGCGTAACGCCAGCCATATCAGGTACGCCGAGCCGACCGCCTTCATCACGAGCTGCAACGCGGGCAGCGCGAGCAGCACACTGCCGAGCCCGGCGGCGGCCGCCGCCGCCATCGACGCCAGGCCCGCGGCGATGCCTGCCATCAGCGGCAGCGAACGCCGATAGCCGAAATGGGCGCCCGATGCGGTCGCCAGCGTCGTCGCGCCACCCGGCGTCACGGTGGACACGATCACGAACAGCAGCAGCGGCAGATAGTCGTGAAGCGGCACGAGGGCTCCCGGTCGTCGTGATCGAAGCCCCGTTTTTACCTGCGATTCTTGCATTACGACAGCGAAACATTTTGATGCCTGTCATTAGCGGTCATAATGCGACGCATGACACGCAATCTCGACCTCGCGCTGCTGCGCGCATTCGTCTCGGTCGCCGATCATCGCAGCATGACGGCGGCCGGCCACGCGCTGCACCTGACGCAAGGCGCGATCAGCCAGCAGGTTGCGCGGCTCGAAATGCTGTCCGGCCCGCTGTTCGTCCGCGAGCATCGCAACCTGCTGCTGACGGCGGCCGGCGAGCGGCTGCTCGAACAGGCGCGACGGCTGCTCGCCGCCCACGATGCGCTGCTCGCCGAGCTGACCGCCGGCGCGGTGGAAGGCACGGTACGTGTCGGTGCGCCGCAGGATCTGGTCGGCACCTGTCTCGCGCCGATCCTGAAAAGCTATACCCACGCGCATCCGCGGGTCGCGCTCACGCTCGTGTGCGCGGCGTCGCCGGAGCTGCGGCGCGGGCTCACGCACGGCAACCTGGACGTCGCGCTGATCGAGGCCCCGGTCGGGTCGTCGCGCGGCGAGTGCATCGCCGTCGACCGGCTGGTCTGGGTCGGCGCGAAAGGCGGCACCGCGCACCGGCACTCGCCGCTGCCGGTATCGATGGTCGCGCAGACCTGCGCATTCCGCCCGACGGTGCTCGACGCACTGCGCGGCTGCGATCGCCCGTGGCGCACCGTGTTCGAGAACGGCAGTTTCGATGCCACGGCCGCGACCGTGCGCGCCGATCTCGCCGTGACCGTCTGGCTCGCGTCCACCGTGCCGCCCGACCTCGAGATCCTGCCGGCCGGCGGCGGCCTGCCCGCCCTGCCGAATTTCTCGATCAACCTGCATGTGCCGCGCGGCCAGCACACGCCGGCCGCGACGGAACTGGCCCGCTACCTGCGCAACGGTTTCGCGCGCCTGCGCGCGCTCGCGTAGCGCCGCATCGCGCTACACCGTGCCCGGCTCCTGCGGCGCGGGCGTCGTGCCCGCCGCCTCCAGCGCCTGATGCAGCGTGGCGAAGATGCACGACGCGCCGACCACCTCGGTGATCCCGTGACGATCCATGTCCGCACGCAGATAGCGGTTCACGCGCCCGAACAGCACGCCGATCCCGCGCGCATGCAGCGCCCTGACGAGATCGGCCAAGGTCCGCGCGGCCGAATAGTCGACATCGGTGATCGCGCCCGCGTCGACGACGAACCAGCGCGGCGGCAACGGTGCCGCGTCGACGAGTTCGGTCACTTCGGCAGCGAACAGGTGATCGTTCGCGAAGAACAGGTCGGCGCCGAACCGGTAGACGATCAGCCCCGGCGCCGTCATCGCGCCGCGCCGGGTCGGCACCGGCTGCCAGCGCCCGTTGCCGGCGACCGGTTCGAGCACCATCGTGTGCGGCTGGTAGCTGTGGCGCACGTGCCGCATCAGCGACAGCGCGACGGCCAGCAGGATGCCCTGCTCGACGCCGACCGTCACGACGGCCGCGGCCGTGATCAGCGCAAGCGTGAATTCGCCGGGGCTTTCCTCGCGGATCGCCGCGAGGCTGCGCACGTTGATCAGCCCGAGCGCGATCGTGAACACGATGCCGGCCAGCACCGCATGCGGCAGATACTGCAAATACGGGCTGAAGAACAGCAGCACGACGGCGACGACGACAGCGAACGCGAGATGGCCGATCTGGCTGCGCACGCCCGCGCCATCGGCCATCGCCGTCTGCGTCGGGCTGCCGTTGACGACGAACGCGCCGCCGAGCGCCGCCGCCGCGTTCGCGGCCGCGAGCCCGAGGATGTCGGCGTTGGTGTCGACGTCCTCGCCGTACTGCTGCGCGAACACCCGCGCGGCGGCCGCGCTCTGCGCGATGATCATCACGAAGCACGAAGCGGCGACCGGCACGAGATCGAGGAACTGCTGCCACGTGACCGACGGCCAGCGCAGCGGCGGCAGGCCGCCCGCCACGGGCCCGAGCACCGCGATGCCGTGCGCGGCGAAGCCGAACGCCGCGCTCGCGGCGATGCTGCCCGCCACCGCGATCATCGGCATCGGCACCCGCGGCAGAAACCGCTTGCACGCGAGAATCGCGCCGACGACGAGCGCCGCGAGCGCGAGCGTCGGCCGGTGCGCATGAACCAGGTGCGTGACGACGTAGTCGAGTTGCGCGAGGCTGCGCGACGCCGGGTACGGCACGGACAAACCGAGCATGTCGCCGAGCATCGCGATCGATACCTGCACGCCGACGCCGGCGAGGAAGCCGACCAGCACCGTGCGCGACAGGAAATCGGCGAGAAAACCGAGCTTGAAGATGCGTGCGAGCAGCAGCATCGCGGCGGTCAGCAACGCGACCATGCCGGCCAGCGCCGCATAGTCGGCGCTGCCGGCCGGCGCCATCGACGACAGCCGGCTCGCGAAAATCGTCGCGGTCGCGGAATCGGCGGCGACCACGAGATGGCGCGACGCGCCGAAGCACGCGAACGCAACGAGCGGCAGGAACACCGTATAGAGCCCCGTAACGGCCGGCATGCCGGCGATGCGCGCGTAGCCGAGCACCTGCGGGATGTCCATCGACGCGAGCGACATGCCCGCGAAGATGTCGCGCATCGCCGCCGCCCGGCGGACCGGGAGGATGCCTTTCAGCAGCCGCACGCGTGACGAACGGCTTTCGTTGGAATCTTGCATAGGTGAAATGCGTGAGGTCGAGTGGCGGGGGCCACGAACGGGTGCGCGACGGTGTCGCCTGTCGCTCACCGTCGCCGGACGGGCCGCATGGGCCGCACGCCAACGCGAGCAGCACACCGACGACGCCTGCGACGTCCGCATGATTGCATGGATCGCGGATCCCGCGTAGCGAAGCGCAAAGGCGTGCCGTCATGGCTTCCGGCCGATTGCATGCTGGCGGATGGCGCGTCCGGCAACCGGCTCGCGCGCCGGCTTGCGGTGATGTCGATTCGCGGCTCGCCTTCACCGTAATGCAGAGGACACCTGCACAATGGTGAGCCGATTCGGGAGCCGATCGCCCCGCCTTCACGGCACGCGTCCGGAACCCGATGGCACAATCACGGTCCCTTTCATGTGCCCTTCATCGGGCGCGCGCCGCATCGCGGCGCCGATTCAACGCACGAGAAAGCCCCTGTCCGCCTCTATGACCCTGAACGAATCCTGGTTTGCGCCGCTCGTCGGCATCCTCGTCCTGCTCGCCGCCGCCGGCGCGATCACCGCCGTCGTCCACTTCCTGCTGTTTCGCGTGGTCGCGCGGCTCGCGCGGCTGTCCGCCACGCGCGTCGACGACGCGCTGTTCGAATTCGGCGCCTTCAAATGGCTGAACCGCATCGTCCCGTTCGTCGTGATCAAGCTCGGGCTCGGCGCGGTGTCCGGCATTCCCGGCCTGGTCGCGCAGGTGGTCGACAAGGTGCTGTTCGCGCTGATCGTGTTCCTCGTGACGATGACCATCAGCGCGACGCTGTCCGCGCTCGAACACACGCACCGCACCGCGCAACGCGATCAGCCGCGTCTGTCGCTGAAAGGCGCGATGCAGCTGGTCAAGCTCGTGATGTTCATCACGGCCGCGCTCGTCGTGATCGGCGATGCGACCGGCAAGCAGATCGGCCTGCTGCTGTCCGGCATCGGTGCGATGTCCGCGGTGCTGATGCTGATCTTCAAGGACACGCTGCTCGGCCTCGTCGCCGGCGTACAGCTGTCGTCGAACGACATGCTGCGGATCGGCGACTGGATCACGATGCCGTCGGCCGGCGCGGACGGCACGGTCATCGACATCACGCTGAACACCGTCAAGGTCGCGAACTTCGATCACACGATCATCACGGTGCCGACCTGGAAACTGATCACCGAGAGCTACCAGAACTGGCGCGGCATGACCGAAGCGGGCGGTCGCCGCATCAAGCGCGCGCTGTTCATCGATGCGACGAGCGTGCGCTTTCTCACGAACGACGAGATCGAACGGCTCGAACGCCTGACGCTGCTGAAGGACTATCTCGAAGACAAGGTCGACGCGATCGAGCAATGGAACGGCACGCTCGGCGCGGCCGGCGAGTGCCCGGCGAACCGCCGCCAGCTGACGAATCTCGGCACGTTCCGCGCGTACGTCGCGAACTACCTGAAGGGCCATCCGCGCATTCGCCGCGACATGACGAACATGGCGCGGCAACTGCCGCTCACGGCCGAAGGCATTCCGCTCGAACTGTACTGCTTCACCGACACGACGACGTGGGTCGACTACGAGACCATCCAGGCCGACCTGTTCGACCACCTGATCGCGGTGCTGCCGGAGTTCGGGCTGCGCGTGTACCAGCATCCGTCGGGCTTCGACATGCGCCAGATGGTCGACGCCGCGCAGCCCGGGTTGCAGGCGCCGCGCGCGGCGTGATACCGGCCATGGCGGCAGGCCACCGGCCGCCGCGTGCCGTGCCGGCGGGCGGCAACGCTCACCGCGCCGCGCACTCCGACGCGAGCCGCCCCAGCACCTTCAGCGCGTCCTCGATCTGCCGCGACCACGGGTAGCTGTAGTTGAGCCGGATGAAATGCCGGTAATCGGTGCCGGCCGAGAACATGTGCCCGGGCCCGACCGTGATCCGCTGCGCGAGCGCCAGCGTGTACAGCTTCATCGCATCGACCTGCGGCGGCAGCTCGACCCACAGCACGTACCCGCCCTGCGGCTGCGACAGCCGCGTGCCTTCCGGGAAGAAGCGCCGCACCATCGCGCTCATCAGGCTCGCCTGCTGCGCATACTGCTTGCGCATGCGCCGCAGGTGAAAATCGTAGCCGTCGTGTTTCAGGTACTCGGCGATCGCGAGTTGCTCGATCGCGGGCGTCGCGAGCGTATTCAGGAATTTCAGCTTCTCGACCTGGTCGCGGTAACGGCCCGGCATCGCCCAGCCGATCCGGTAGCGCGGCGACAGGCTCTTCGTGAACGACGCGCAATGCAGCACCAGTCCGTCGCGATCGAACGACTTCAGCGCGCTCGGCGCCGTATCGCCGAAGTGCAGCTCGTGATAGACGTCGCTCTCGATCGCCGGCACGCCGTGCTTCGCGAGCAGTTCGACCAGCGCGCGCTTGCGCGCATCGGGCATCTGGAAGCCGAGCGGATTCTGGAAGTTCGGCATCACCATGCAGGCCGCGATGCGCTCGTTCGCGAGGATTCGCCCGAGCGCGTCGAGATCGATGCCGTCGCCCGGGTGCGTCGCGACTTCCAGCGCGCGCATGCCCATCCGCTCGATCGCGTGCAGCATCGCATAGAAGGTCGGCGACTCCACCGCGATCGTGTCGCCCGGTTTCGCCACCGCCTGCAGGCACAGGTTGATCGCCTCGGTCGCGCCGATCGTCATCACGATCTCGCCGGGCTCGACCGCGACTCCGCGCTCCGCATAGCGCCGCGCGATCTGGCGGATCAGTTCCTGGTTGCCGGGCGGCAGGTCGTCGATCACGCCCCAGCGCGTGCGGCGCCGCCCGATCGCCTGCGCATAGCGCGCGAGGCGCTGCACCGGAAACTGCGACGCGTCGGGATACGGCGAGCCGAGCGGCACCGCGTCGTCGCGCGCGATCGAGCGCAGCGTCGACAGCACGAGCCGGCTCACGTCCACGGCCGACGGCTCGGCGGCCGGCGCGGAGACATGCAGCTCGGCCTCGGCCGGCGCCGCCGCGCGCGCCCGCACGAAGTAGCCCGACTGCGGCCGGCTTTCGATCAGGCCGCGGCTTTCCAGCACGAGGTACGCGCGCAGCACGGTCGTGACGCTGAGCTGCTGCTGCCGGCTCGCCTGCCGCACCGACGGAATCCGCTCGCCGGGCCGGTACACGCCCCGCTCGATCTGCGCCTGGAGATCGTCGGCCAGTTGTTCGTAACGCTTCACGCGCCTCCCTTTCAACTTCCCTTCAGCAACACAGTTGCGATCCGCACTGTCTGAATGGCCGAAACTGTACTCTTTTTTGAAGTGAACAGGTGTACACACAGCGGGACGGAGGCCGCGCGTACTCTGCACGCATCGACCCCGACACCCGCATCATGAAAAAGAAATCCGCCACCGCGCGCATCGAACCGTACACCCACCCGGCCGCCGGCTGGGGCGCGCTGAAAGCCGTCACGATCAACCTGATCAAGGAAAAGGTCGCCGGCGGCAACTACCGCACGCTGCTGCGCCAGAACCAGCCGGACGGCTTCGACTGCCCGGGTTGCGCGTGGCCCGACCGCCAGCACGCATCGACGTTCGAATTCTGCGAGAACGGCGTGAAGGCCGTGGCCGCGGAAGCGACGAGCAAGCGCGTGACGCCCGACTTCTTCGCCGCGCACACGGTGACCGAACTGCTCGAACAGTCGGATTTCGAACTCGAACAGCACGGCCGGCTCACCGACCCGATGGTGTACGACGCGCAAACCGACCGCTACGTGCCGATCGCGTGGGACGACGCGTTCGCGCTGATCGCGCGCCACCTGCGCGCGCTGCCCGACCCGAACCAGGCCGCGTTCTATACGTCCGGCCGCGCCAGCAACGAAGCCGCGTTCCTCTACCAGTTGTTCGTGCGCCTGTACGGCACCAACAACTTCCCCGACTGCTCGAACATGTGTCACGAGGCGACGAGCCGCGGGTTGCCGGCGTCGGTCGGCGTCGGCAAGGGCACCGTCACGCTCGACGATTTCGAGCATGCGGATACGCTGCTGATCTTCGGCCAGAACCCCGCGACCAATCACCCGCGGATGATGGGCGAGCTGCGCGAGTGCGCGAAGCGCGGCGCGACGATCGTGTCGATCAACCCGCTGAAGGAGCGCGGGCTCGAGCGCTTCGCCGATCCGCAAAGCCCGCTCGAGATGCTGACGATGTCGGGCACCAAGATCGCGTCGACGTTCATCCAGCCGACGATCGGCGGCGATTTCGCGCTGATCAAGGGGATGGCCAAGCGCGTGCTCGAACTCGACGACGCCGCGCGCGCCGCCGGTGCGCCGCGGGTGCTCGACACCGCGTTCATCGACGCGCACACGGCCGGCTTCGACGCGTTCGCCGACGATCTGCGCGCCGAAAGCTGGTCCGCGCTGACCGCGGAAAGCGGCGTGCCGTACGAGCAGATCGACGCGCTCGCGCAACTCTATGCACGCAGCGAACGCGTGATCGCGACGTGGGGAATGGGCATCACGCAGCACAAGCATTCGGTCGCGACGGTGCAGATGCTGACCAATCTGATGCTGATGCGCGGCAACATCGGCCGCCCCGGCGCCGGCCTCTGCCCGGTGCGCGGTCATTCGAACGTGCAGGGCAACCGCACGGTCGGCATCGAGGAAAAGCCGTCGCAGGCGTTTCTCGACCGGCTCGGCCACGTGTTCGATTTCGAACCGCCGCGTCATCACGGTTACGACGTCGTCGAGACGATCGAAGGGATGCTCGACGGCCACGTGAAGGTGCTGATCGGCCTCGGCGGCAACTTCGCGATGGCGACGCCCGACACGCCGCGCACGTGGGAAGGCATGCGCCGCTGCGAACTGTCGGTGCACATCACGACGAAGCTGAACCGCAGCCATCTGATCCACGGCCGCGACGCGCTGATCCTGCCGACGCTCGGCCGCACCGAGATCGACCTGCAGGACAACGTCGCGCAAGGCGTGACGGTCGAGGATTCGATGAGCATGGTGCACGTGTCGTACGGGATGAACAAGCCCGCTTCGCCGAACCTGATGTCGGAGCCCGCGATCGTCGCGCACATGGCGCACGCGCTGTTCGGCAGCGGCAAGATCGACTGGCTCGCGTACAAGGATGACTACGCGAAGATCCGCGACGCGATCGAGGCGACGCTCGACGGCTTCTACGACTACAACACGCGCATCGCGCGGCCGGGCGGCTTCCATCTGCGCGTGGCCTCGCGCGACCGCGAATGGCTCACGCCGACGGGCAAGGCGAACTTCATCGCGCACGCGCTGCCGACCGACACGCCGATCCAGCGTGCCCGCGCGCTGCACGGCGAACGGCTGATGACGCTGATGACGACGCGCTCGCACGATCAATACAACACGACCGTCTACGGGCTCGACGACCGCTACCGCGGCGTGTTCGGGCAGCGCCGCGTGGTATTCGTCAACCGCGACGATCTCGCGATGCTCGGCCTGAAAGCCGGCGAATGGGTCGACATGGAAACCGTGTGGCACGACGGCATCGAGCGGCGCGCGGCGGGCTTCCTGCTCGTCGAATACGACATCCCGCGCGGCTGCATCGGCGCGTACTACCCGGAAACCAATCCGCTCGTGCCGCTCGACAGCGTCGGCGACGTGTGCAACACGCCGACGTCGAAATCGGTGCCCGTGCTGCTGCATCGCGCGGCCGCGCCGGCCTCGATCGCCGCCTGACGGAGCACGCCGATGATCGTTCGTCCGCGCGAACACTGGCTGCGGATGCTGCTCGTCTGGAACGGCTCGGTGCTGCCGACCATCCTGCCGCAGCTCGTGCTGACGCTCGCGATCAGTCTCGTCGCCGTGTGGGGCGGCGGCCGCGTGCTCGGCGAGAAGGTGCCGCTGAATCCGACGCCGTTCACGCTGATCGGCCTGACGCTCGCGATCTTCGCCGGGTTTCGCAACAACGCCAGCTACGAACGCTATCGCGAGGGCCGGCAGCTGTGGGGCGGCGTGCTGACCGCCACGCGCACGCTGGTGTCGCAGGCGCTCTGCTACGGCGCGGTGGACCGTGACGACGCATCGCGCCGCGCGTTCGTGCGCACGGTCGTCGCGTTCGTCTACACGCTCAAGCATCAACTGCGCGGCAGCGACCCGGCCGCGGACCTGCGTGGGCTGCTCGATGGCGCCACCTATGCGCGCGTCGCCGCTTCCCGGTTTCGCCCGGTCGTCATCGTGCACGCGCTGCGCGAAGCGTTCGCCGCGCGCGCCGATGCGGGCCAGCTCGCCGACACGCGGCTGTGGATGCTCGATGCGCGCCTCGACGATCTCGTCGCGATGGTGAGCGGCTGCGAGCGCATCGCGTCGACGCCGATCCCGTTTTCATACGACGTGCTGCTGCACCGGACCATCTACGCGTATTGCGTGTTGCTGCCGTTCGGCCTCGTCGATTCGATCGGCGCGGCGACACCTTTCGTAACAGTTTTCGTCGCCTATACGCTGATCGCGCTCGACGCCA
>NZ_BCPO01000122.1:0-20616 GCF_016586105.1 Burkholderia sp. E168m15 | reverse complement strand
GACGGGCCGAACCATCTCGCGCTCGACGCGATGACGCGGCAGATCGAGCGCACGCTGCTCGAACTGAACCGCGAGCCGCTGCCGGCCGAGGTGATGCCCGGTCCGTCGTACCGCCTCACCTGACTCGCTTCACCTGACTCGCGCCGCTCAATCGCGGCGGCCGCGCAGGAAGCCGCCGTGCTCGGCGGTTGCGTCCGCGATCCGCCGCAGCAGCACGATGCCGTTCAGCAACGCCTGCGCCGCGTCGCCGTCGCGCGCGGCCATGCGACCGCGCAACAGGCGGGCCGCCGCGTCGCAGGTCTGTTCGAGCCGCGTGAAATCCGCACGGGCGACGCGAGCGCGCACCACCGCCGCCACACGGCGCGCGACCGGTTCGCGCGTGGCCAGTTCGGCAAGCGACAGCAGGCTGTCGCCGATTCCCCAGATCGCGAGCAGGTCGCGCATGTCGCGCTCGATCAGCGTCTGCGGCAGGCTGCCCGCGAAACCGAGCTCGCGCGCGAGACGGTCGGCCGTGCGGCTCAGCCACGCACTTGCGTGCCACGCCCCCGGATCGCGCGCGATCTCCGCCAGATCGCGACGCACCGCGCGGTGCAGACGCCGCCGGCTCGTGCCGGGATCGCCGGGAAACACCAGCGCGAAGATCAGCGCGCCGAACGCGATGCCGAGCATCGTCGCGAGCGCGCTGTTCAGGAACGCGGCGTCGCCGATGCGCGTCGTGTTGTCCGGCGACGTGAAATTCCAGAAGAAGATCGAGAACGCGCTGCCCATCGCAGCCGTGCGCGGATGGCGCATCGCGATCCCGGTGCCGATCAGGAACACGCCGAGGATATAGGCGAGCATCTCGAAGCCCGACACCGCCGGCAGCAGGATGAAGTTGCAGACGACACCGGCGACCGCCGCGCATGCCGAGCCTTTCAGGAAGCCGATGGCCGCGCGCACCGAGTTGGGGCGGGTCGAGAACAGCGCGCCGACCACGGCCGTGATCGCGACGAACCCGCCGCCCGCCGGCCACGCGGTGAAGATCCAGATCGCCGACGCGGCCAGCACCGCGATGAACGCGCGGATGCCGTTGTGCCACGCGAGCACCGGATCGCGATGGAACGCGTAGCGCACCCGCGAAGGCGGCAGTTCGGGCCGGTCGAGCAGCGCCTGGCTCGCGAAGGCGCGCTCGAACCCGCCGAGCAGCGCCGCCAGCCGATCGAGCGTGAGCAGGCGCGACGTGTCCGGCGCGGCGGCCTCGGCACGCAGCGCATCGCCCACGCGTGCGCGCAGTGCGGCCATCCTCGGCTGCGCGTCGCCCGATGCGGCGATACCGTCGAGCACGCGCGCCACCTCGTCGACCAGCGGGTCCGACGCATCGTGCGCGCGCGCCGCGTGCTCGCGGATCGCCTGCGCCGCCGCCTGCGCCGTCAGCACGCCGAGCGCCGCCGCGCGCAAATGGCCGATCGCGCCGCGCACCGGCGGTGCGCCGGCCGCCGCATATTCCGCCGCGGTGTCGAGTTCGAGCGCGTCCGCGAACAGCCGGTGCACGGCCGCGCCGTTCGGCTCGCGGCGCAGCGCGCCCGCGCCGAGCGCCACCGCACGCTCGAGATAGCGCGCGAGCCGCGTCCGGACATCGTGCAGCGGCGCGCCCGGCGCGAACACCGTGTCGAACAGCGCCGCGCACAGGATGCCGACCACCACGTATAGAAACCGCGCGACCGCGATATCGAATGCATGCAGCGGCGCCGATACCGCATCCATCGCGACGATCGCGGCCGTATAACCGGCGAGCACCGCCGCATACGCGCGAAAATTCCGCTGGAACGTCGCGACGCCCGCACACAGGCCGATCCACGCGGCAAGCGCCGGCAGGAACAGCTCGGGCGTCTGCGCAAACGCACCGGTCAGCGCGAGCGCGACGGCCGCCCCGATCGCGGTGCCGAGAATCCGGTACTGGCTCTTCGACAGCCCCATCCCGCGGCTGCCCTGCGCGACGATCCACACGGTCGACGCGGCCCATTTCGGATCGTCAAGATTCATCCGAAACGCGATATAGAGCGCGAGCAGCGAGGCGGCCGTATTGCGGAGCGCGAAGGCAAGCGCGCCGGGCGGCAGCGTCGGGCGCGCGTCGCGCAGCGCGGCCCGGACGGCCGCGAGCGTCGGCATGCTGGGGAAGGCGAATTTCATGCGGCGAGCATACGGTCGCGCCCCGCGCGCCACTACGGGGCAGCGGCGGGATGCGTTATTGCAGCGGGCGGGATAATCGGCTCGACCTGCAGCGTTCCGGTCCGTGACGGTAAGATGCGCGCAGGCCGAACATTGAAACGAATCGCATGGACCTCGAGAGCATCCGGATATTCCTGCGCGTGGTGGAGCGCGGCAATTTCACCGCCGCCGCCACGCAACTCGACATGCCGCTCAGCCGCGTGAGCCGCAAGATCAAGCAGCTCGAGGAGGACCTCGGCGTCCAGCTGCTGTACCGCACGACGCGCCGCGTATCGGTCACCGAAGCCGGGCGCGACTATTACGAACGCTGCCTGCGCGCCGAGGAGATCCTGCTCGACGCGGACCGTCAGGTGCGCGCGCTGCGCACGGAACCCGAAGGCACGCTGCGCGTGCTGGTGCCCTACGCGATCGGCCTGTTCGAACTGGAGCCGGCGCTCGCCGAGTTTCGCCGGCGCTACCCCCTGGTCCAGCTCGTGCTGATCTACGACAACAGCGCGCTCGACCTCGTCGAACACGGCTTCGACGTCGCGCTGCGCACCGGCGTGCTGAGCGATTCCGGCTATGTCGCGCGCTCGCTCGGCTGGTCGCACGCGAAGTTCGCGGCCAGCCCGCACTATCTCGACCGCGCGGGCCGGCCGCGCACGCCGCAGGACCTCGCCGATCACGACATCCTGTTCGTCGGCCGCGACACGCCGGGCCTGACGCTGCGCCTCACCAACGCCGCCGGCGACGTCGCCGACGTGCCGGTGCGGCCCGTGCTGATCTCGAACGAATCGGTCACGGTGCTGCGCCAGGCAGCGAGCGGCGGCGGCATCGCACTGATTTCGACCCACTTCACCACCCGGCGGCTCGAGAGCAACGAACTCGAAATCGTGCTGCCCGACTGGCATCGCACCGACGACGTCGAGCTGCACGCGCTCTACCCGAAGCGCGCGACGCTCGACAGCAAGGTGCGCGCGTTCGTCGAGTTCCTGACGGAAGTCTTCACCGCGTGGCGGACCGCGTCGCAGAGCCTGTAATCGATGCATGTCTGCTGCATTATTGCAGTGCAGGAAAGGAATTAATGAGCATGCGAGCGTTGATCGCCGCTCGCCGCATCGTTAGCCTGTGGCGATGAAAAATCACCACACACGCTACGGCAGCCACCTGAGCGCTGCCCGCCGACGCATCACGCGCGTCGCGCCTTCCTGACCGGCCGGCCCGCGTCCCGAAGCCCGTCACGGCTTCGCCATTCCGATTCACCGCTCGAACCGTACACCGCACGCGACAGCACCCCTCGGCGGGCCGCCGTGCGGCGTGCGTGCATCCGTCCGTTGCGCGCTTCGCCGCGCGCCTGCACGTCGCGTGCAGGCGCGGCGAACGGCATGCGCCGTACGGCCTTCGTCCATCACGCAGGAACGCCATGTCCTCTCCCTCGTCTTCAGGCCCGCTGTCGGGCGGCCGGCTCGTCATCGGCACGATCGCGGTCTCGCTGGCGATGTTCATGAACGTGCTCGATTCGTCGATCGCGAACGTCGCGATCCCGACGATCTCGGGCGACCTCGGCGTGTCGGTCGACGAAGGCACGTGGGTGATCACGATCTTCGCGGCGGCGAACGCGGTGTCGATTCCGCTGACCGGCTGGCTCACGCAGCGCTTCGGCCAGGTACGCCTGTTCGTCACGTCGATCCTGCTGTTCGTGTTCGCGTCGTGGCTGTGCGGGATCGCACCGAACCTGCCGACGCTGCTCGCCGCGCGAATCCTGCAAGGTGCGGTGGCGGGGCCGCTCGCGCCGTTGTCGCAGGCGCTGCTGCTCGGCGCGTGGCCACGGCAGAAGTCGTCGACGGCGCTCGCGCTGTGGTCGATGACGGCGCTCGTCGGGCCGATCGCGGGGCCGTCGCTCGGCGGCTGGATCACGTACGACTACAACTGGTCGTGGATCTTCTACATCAACATTCCGGTCGGCTTCTTCGCGGCGGCCGTCACGTGGTTCGTGTTCCGCGATCGCGAATCCGCCACGCGCCGCCTGCCGATCGACACGGTCGGCCTGCTGCTGCTCGTGCTGTGGGTCGCCTCGCTACAGATCATGCTCGACAAGGGCAAGGATCTCGACTGGTTCAACTCGCCCGTCGTCGTCGCGCTGGGCATCGTCGCGCTGATCGGCTTCGCGTTCTTCCTCGTGTGGGAACTGAACGAAGCCAATCCGATCGTCGACCTGCGCCTCTTCACGCAGCGCAATTTCGCGGGCGGCACGATCGCGATCTCCGTCGCGTATGGGATGTTCTTCGGCACGCTCGTGCTGCTGCCGCAATGGATGCAGGGCTATCTCGGCTACCGCGCGGTCGATTCGGGGCTCGCCACCGCGCCGCTCGGGGTGTTCGCGATCCTGCTCACGCCGGTCATGGGGCGCCTGCTGCCGCGCACCGATCCGCGTTATATCGCGACGCTCGCATTCGTCGGCTTCGCGGTCGTGTTCATGATGCGCACGACCTTCTACACCGACGTGTCGCACTGGGATCTGGTGCTGCCGACGCTGCTGCAAGGCATTCCGATGGCGATGTTCTTCGTGCCGCTGACGTCGATCATCCTGTCCGGGCTGCCGCCGGAAAAGATTCCGGCGGCAGCCGGCCTGTCGAATTTCGGCCGCACGTTCTGCGGTGCGGTGGGCACGTCGCTGATCAGCAATGCGTGGAACGACCGCACGATCCTGCACCACGTGCGGCTCACCGAACAGGCGAGCGTCACCAATCCGGTCTTCACGCAGCAGCTCGACACGACCCGTTCGCTGCTGCACCTGAGCCCCGATTCGGCGCTTGCGTTCTTCAATGCGTCGGTCGATTCGCAGGCGGCCGTGATGGGCTTGAACGACATCTTCTACGTGTCGGCGATCATCTTCATCGCGATCATTCCACTCATCTGGATCACGAAACCGGCGCGCTCGGGTGGCGGCGATGCCGATGCGGCGGCGGCCGGCGCGCATTGATCCGCAGGCGTTGCGGCGCCGCTCCGTGCGCCGGCATCGCGACGACCGCGAGATTCGCCGGTAACGGCGACATCCGGGACGAGCGGCCGTCCCGCAGCGGGCGCTCGTTGTGTATCGAATCGTTTCAACGCGCCAACGGCGTCAAATGCTGCGGGTATACTCCGTCGTCAGCCGCCTGCCGTCTCGTCGTCCGTCAAAAGCGGCCCGATTCCGGGCGGTTTCGTCGCGAAGCTTCGCGTTTCGCCACCCCGCGCCCCAGCCTCGATACGAGACACCCGACGACCGACCATGAAACGATTCCTGCTGCTCCTGCCCGCCGCCCTGCTCGCCGCCTGCGGTTCCGCGCCCTCGTCCGATTCGGCCTCTGCGTCCGGCGCCGCGCCGATGATCTACGTGTCGTCGCAACGTCCGGCCTACGCGGTCGCGAATTGCCTCGACAGCCGCCTGTCCGGCACCGAGCAATCGCAGCACAACGGCGTGACCGATATCTCCGTCGGCTCGAATTCGTACTTCGTCACGCTGACGCCGTCGGGCAACGGCTCGGTGATCAAGGTCGTGCGCGGCTCGGGCAACGAGCCGGCCGAGGAAGCGATGCGTTTCGCGATCGCGCGCTGCGCGATCTGACGCCCACCAGCGCCGGGCGCCTGCCCGGCCCGCCTGCCTGCCCGCCGCTGCGCGCCAACCGGCGCGCCCGCCGAATATTTTCATCCGGGTGCTCGTCGATGAGAGAATCGCACCACGATTCCCTTTCGATGGAGCCCGCATGAAGCACCTGCTGTCCCGGCTGTTCGTCAGCGCCGCGCTCGTCGCGCTTGTTCCGGCGCTGCCGGCGCAGGCTGCCACGCCGCCCGGCATCTTCGTCGTCGCCACGCAGCTCGGCGAATTCACGACCCTCGACCCGAGCGGGATCTACGAGCTGGTGCCGTCCGAATACGTCGCGAACACCTACGAACGGCTGGTGCGCGTCGACCTGAAGGACCCGACGCGCTTCGACGGACAGATCGCGCAATCGTGGACGGTCGGCGCCGACGGCGTGACCTACACGTTCAAGCTGCGCCCGGGCCTCACGTTCCATTCCGGCAATCCGGTCACCGCCGACGACGTCGCGTGGTCGCTGCAGCGCACCATCCTGCTCGACAAGGGGCCGGCCGGCGTGCTCGCCGATCTCGGCCTCACGAAGGCGAACGTCACGCAGAAGGTGCGCGTGGTCGATCCGCAAACCGTCGTGCTCGAAACCGACCGCAAGTACGCGCCGAGCTTCGTGCTCAACGTGCTGAGCGCGTGCCCGGCCTCGGTCTTCGACAAGAAGCTGCTGCTGTCGCACCAGCAAGGCAACGATTTCGGCAGCGGCTGGCTGCGCACCAACGACGCGGGCTCGGGCCCGTACCAGCTCGTCAAGTGGACGCCGAACGAAACCATCGTGCTGCAGCGCTTCGACAAATACCGCACGCCGTATCCGATGAAGCGCGTGGTGCTGCGCCACGTGCCCGAAGCCTCCGCGCAACGGCTGCTGCTGGAGAACGGCGACGCCGACGCCGCGCGCAACCTGAGCCCCGACAGCCTCGCCGCGCTGTCGAAGGCCGGCAAGATCAAGGTCGCGTCGTGGCCGGTGTCGGCGCTGCTGTACCTGAGCCTGAACACGAAGAACCCAAACCTCGCGAAGCCCGAGGTGCAGCAGGCGATGAAATGGCTCGTCGACTACGACGGCATCCAGCGCAACATCGTCAGCACGACCTACAAGGTGCATCAGACCTTCCTGCCCGAAGGCTTCCTCGGCGCGTCGAACGCGCGGCCGTACAAGCAGGACGTCGCGAAGGCGAAGGCGCTGCTCGCGAAGGCCGGCTTGCCGAACGGCTTCGACGTGACGATGGACATGCCGAACGACTATCCGTACCTCGAGATCGCGCAGGCGCTGCAAGCGAACTTCGCGCAGGGCGGCATCCGCGTGAAGCTGATCCCGGGCGACGCGAAGCAGGCGATCGGCAAGTACCGCGCCCGCCAGCACGACATCTTCGTCGGCGAATGGTCGCCCGACTACATGGACCCGAACAGCAACGCGCGTGGTTTTGCGTGGAATCCGGACAACTCGGACCAGTCGCCGACCAAGATGCTCGCGTGGCGCAACAGCTGGGACATTCCGCAACTGACGAAGGACACCGAGGCCGCGCTCGTCGAGCCGTCGCCTGCGAAGCGCGCGCAGCGTTACGAAGCGCTGCAGAAGGCCGTGCTCGCGAACTCGCCGTTCATCATCATGTTCGAGAAGGTCGTGCAGGTCGCCACGCGCCCCGGCGCGACCGGGCCGGAAATCGGGCCGATCAACGATCTCGTGTCATACCGCACGCTCGCGAAGTAATCGCGGCGGCCTGCCCGCGCGGATCATCGCCGCGGGCCGCCGTACCGGCGCCGGGCCTGCGCCGGCACGGCACCCTGCGGCGATCTACAATGACCGGCACCGCGCGGCTACCGCGCCGGGCACACGTAACGGGACCACAACATGCATTCGAGCGAGCACGCAGTGTGCGTGGCGATCAACGACAACAACCGCGCGTGGTACGAAATGCTCGTGCCGTTCCTGCTGTCGCTGCGGCACGCCGGCTACGACGGGCGGATCGCGGTGATCGGCTACGGGCTGTCCGAACGCAAGCGGCAAATTCTCGCGAGCCAGTCGGTCGACGTGATCGACGCGTCGGACGCCTACGCGCTGCCGGTCGGCCGGTTCATCGAGGCCGCCGAGTATTGCGCGCGCCATCCGCAGATCCGCAAGCTCGCGCTGTACGACGCGGACATCTGGTTCTGCGCACCGCAGTTCGACCTGTTCTCGCAGATCGGCGACGACCGGCTCCACGTGTGCCCCGACCCGCTGTTCTGCACGTTCGTCGTCACGCCGCTGATCGGCGAGCGGCGCGACCATCACTGGCGCCTCGTCGTCGACGAGGTCAATGCGCGCCACGGCGGTGCGCTGCAAGCCGGGCTCGTCGCCGGGACCGCCGACGCATGGGCGCGTTATGCCGACCATCTGCGCGACTGCCTCGCCCGCGTCGGCACCGATTTCCAGGAATGCTTCGGCATCGATACGACGTTCCTGCATCTGTGGAGCGCGCAAGGCGAAACGGCGTTGCTCGACCCGGTCCAGAACTTCGTCAGCAAGTACGGCATCCACGAATCGTTCGACGCGGGCAGCGGCAAGACGACGCTCAGGTATCACGGCGAGCCGATCCGCGCGCTGCACATGACCGGCGACATCCGCTTCCTCGACCGGTGGCGCTACTACGCGAACCACACCGACGCCGCACTGCGCGACGGCACGCCGTTCGCGCTGTCGGACGGCACGCCGGCGCCGTCCGACGCACTCGCCGCACGCATCGCGGCGGCGGATTACGTGCGATCGGCCGGGCTGACCGTTGCGTCCGCCGCGCTCGAGACAAGCGCGGGCGCCTATCTGCAGGCGCTCGACGAACCGGGCGGCACGATGCTCGTCGGCAGCGGGAACCACGAAGTCGTGTTCACCGCGACCCGCGACATCGCGCGGCTGAACGTCTACGTCACGCATCCGTCCGGCTCGCCGTCGCCGCTGCTGTGCGAGGTGCGCGTCGACGGCCACGCGCAGCGCAAGGGCACCGAACTGATGGCGCATTTCTGGTACCAGGTGGCGGCCGGCGCCGTCGTCACGCTGCGCGCGACGAGCCTCGGCGGCCAGCAATGCAACGCGATCTGGCGGCTGCGCGAAGCGCCGGACATGCGGCAGTAAGCGGCCGGCCCGCACCCGTTCAATTGAACGCCGCCCATACCAGGTACGCATTCAGCCCGACGATCACGGCCGTCGCCACGCCGGCGACGATCCGCAGCGGCATCCGCATCGCGTAGGCGCCCATCACGTCTTCGCGCGCCGACAGTATCAGCAGCGCGATCATCGGCATCGGCAGCACGAAACTCAGCACGACCTGGCTGGCCACCATCGCCCGCGTGACGTCGCAGCCGAGCGCGACCACCATGAACGCGGGCACGATCGTCACCGCGCGCCGCACCCAGATCGACAGGCGGCGACGGATGAAGCCCTGCATCACGACCTGCCCCGCCATCGTGCCGACCACCGAGCTCGACACGCCGGAGGTCAGCAGCGCGACGAGAAACAGCGCGCCGGCCGCCGGCCCGAGCACCGGGATCAGCGTGTGATACGCGTCGCCGATGTCGGTCATGCCCGGCGCGGCCGCATGAAACGCCGACGACGCCATCATCACCATCGCGAGATTCACGAACCCGGCAAGCCCCAACGCGACCACGACTTCGCGGTTCGAGAAACGCACGAGCCGCCGCCGCTCTCCGTCGTCGCGCGGCGCGGTGCGATCCTGCGTGAGGCCCGAATGCAGATACAGCGTGTGCGGCATGATCGTCGCGCCGATGATGCCGACCGCGATCGTCAGCGCCGCGTGATCGGGAATCTGCGGGACCACCAGATGGAACGCGGCCGCGTGCCAGTCCTGCGGCGCGATCAGCAGTTCGCCGAGATAGCACGCGCCGATCACGCCGACCAGCGCCGCGATCGCCGCTTCCAGCGGCCGGAAGCCGCGCTTTTCGAGCGCGAGGATCGCGCAGGTCGCGAACGCGGTTGCGATCATCCCCGCGAACAGCGGCAGGTGGCACAACAACCCGAACGCGAGCGCGCCGCCGAGGAATTCGGCGAGGTCGGTCGCCATCGCGGCGATCTCGGATGCGATCCACATCCCCCACACGACCGGCGCGGGGAAACGGTCGCGGCACAGCTCCGCGAGATTGCGGCCGGTCACGATGCCGAGCTTCGCCGACATCGCCTGAAACAGCATCGCGATCGCGTTCGCGGCCAGCACGACCCACAGCAGCCGGTAGCCGTATGCGGCGCCGGCCTGGATGTTGGTCGCGAAGTTGCCGGGGTCCATGTAGCCGATCGACGCGATCACGGCCGGGCCGATGAACGGCAGCAGCGCGGCGACGCCGGTGCGGCGCCCTTCGAGCGCGGCGCGCACCGCGCCGTCGGTGGGCTCGGTGGACAGGCCCGGCAGCGCGAGGCCGCCGGCGGGTTTGCTCGGGACGACGGGAATCATGGTGAGTATTTATTCCGTTCGAATGAGGAAGGCCGATTCGGGGATCGCGGCTCGCCACAGCAGCAAGCCGCATGCCGGCCACGACGAGACGCCGGCGGCGTTACAGCGGCACGACGTCGGGACGATTGCGCGGAAACTGCGCGATCACGTCCGGTGCGACGTTCAGGTGCGCTTCGACGAGCTGCGGCGGCGTATGCGCGAGCCAGTCGGACAACGACACCTCCGCATAGCGGTCGGTCTTGAAAATCTCGAGGAACACGAGGTCAGTCTGCCCGGTGTTCTGCACGTAGTGGCCGAGGCTCTTCTTCACATAGCCGACGTCGCCCGCGCGGAAATCGGCCGTCTGCGCCTTCGGCCCCGTGTCGAATACGGTCATCCGCGCCTCGCCCTGCAGGTAGTACTGCCATTCGTCGGCGTTCGGGTGCCAGTGCAGCTCGCGCATGCCGCCCGGATGCACGGTGACGAGCGCCGCCGCGACGGTCGTCGACACGTTGAAGTTGGTGCTGTCCGCGATCCGCACCTCGCCGCCGCGCGTCTTCCTGACCGGCTTCATGTCGCCGAGCGAAAAGATGAACGGATGCGGCGGCACACCGGCCGATGCGGCCGACGCGCGCTGCGCGTCCGCGAGCGGGCCCGGCTCGTCGCCCTGGAAGATCCACAGGTTGTCGAGCGGCACGTTCCGGAACGCGTCGGCCGGCACGCCGAAGTTGAGCGCGAGCACGTCGGGCGGCGTATGCGCGATCCAGTCGGTCAGCAACAGCGTGTTGAATTCCGATGCGCGACCGTTATCGAACGCGAGCAGGAATTCGGCGCCGTCGCTGCCGAGGCCCTGCAGCGAATGCGGCAGGCCGGGCGGGAAATACCAGAGATCGCCGGTCTTGACGTCCTGCACCGACGGCCGCCCGAGTTCGTCGAGCACCGTGATCCGGCAGCGGCCGTCGAGCATGATGGCCCACTCGGCCTGCTGGTGCCAGTGCATCTCGCGAATGCCGCCGCGCGTGAGCCGCATGTTGACGCCGGAAATGGTTTCGGAAATCGCGAAATCGTCCTGCGTCACTTCGCGCGCCCATCCGCCATTCTGAATGCGTTTATGGGCATTATTGAAAGACGCCCAGAATAACGGCATCCCGTTGATATCGGTGGTCGGCGGGTCCTGAAAAGACGGGAATTGATTGGCGATGGTCGGATTTTTAGGCCCCGGGTCGGTCAGGCTCTGACGGTTGCGCGCATTCACCGCGCCTTCCGGCGGGCTGTCCGGATTACCGAACGAAGCCGCCTTCGCCGTTACCGCAATGCCCGCCGCGGCAATGGCGCCGGCCGTACTCGTCAACATCTTGCGTCGAGAAAGATTCGTCATGATTTCCTCTTCATTCCTCAATCGAGAGAATTTCCATTACGGAACACTTGCCGTTTTTCGAATTACCGAAAATCAAACATCCCGTGACGCAAGTTAAATCCATATTCATCTAAAAATTAAATGAATTATTAACCTGAATTAATGAATTAAAATGATCGACTTTAATTTTGTAATTATTGCGATGCAGCAGGGGAGAAATTATCTCTGTCAGGCATAAACGCAAAATATGTCTGACAGAGATAAACATGCCTTTCCGCCTGCTCCCGTGACCCGCCTTCGCGGCTATCACCTCCCGCCACCCCATAGTTTTTATCCGCTGGCGCGAATGATTTTGGCTTTGTCAGATAGATGACATCGAATCATCAAATGACAACGATCTAACAGCTCGATGACCTGCGCCTTCGCCCATACCGTCGAATCCCGCTTTGCCGAGCTGACGCCGACCGCGAAGCGCATCGCGAGCTACATGCTCGCGAACCTCGATCGGCTCGGCCTCGAAACCGCCGACCAGATCGCGCAGCAGACCGGCACCAGCGGCATTTCGGTCGGGCGTTTCCTGCGCAGCGTCGGTTACCGGAATCTCGACGACCTGAAACGCGAACTGCGCGGCGGCGGCGACCGCCCGTGGATGATCACCGACCGCCTCGACGAGTACCGCCGCGCCACCGCCACGCCAACGACCGTCGGCGAGCGCGACGGCCATCGCGATGGCGGCACGCTCGCGTCGTCGCTCGAGCGCGAACTCGACGCGATCCGCCACGTGTACCGGCTCGCCGAAGAACCGGTGTTCGCGCAGGTCGCGGACCGGATCGCGCATGCCGATGCCGTCTTCATCCTCGGCATCCAGTCGACCCGCGGCATCAGCAACGCATTCAGCAGCTACCTCGAATACCTGCGCCCGCGCGTGTTCTATTCCGACGGCCAGTCGGGCTCATACGTCGATTCGCTGAATTCGGAGTTCGAACGGCCGTACTGCATCGTCACCGACACGCGTGCCTATTCGCGCAGCGCGCGCCGCTATTGCCAGGCGGCCGCCGAACGCGGCCAGCCGTTCGCACTGGTCACCGATCTGTATTGCCCGTGGGCGCGCGAGTGGCCGGCCGACCTGCTGCAGGTGAAGACCGATGTCGGCCAGTTCTGGGATTCGCTCGCGCCGCTCACCTGCCTGTTCAACCTGCTGATCACCGCCGTGGTCGACCGCCTCGGTCCCGCGATCGACCGGCGCGTCGCGCGCAACCGCGAACTGCAGCGCACGTTCGACCAATTCGAATCCTGAGCAAACCGGACCGCCGATGAACCCTCACCGCCTCGTCGAAATCACGCCCGCCACGCATCGCGTGGAGATCGATCTCGTCTACGCGACCGAGCGCAACCTGACCGGCAAGCCGATCTACCGCCACGCGCACTGTCTGCTGCTCGAGCCGGCCGAAACCGCGCTGCGCCGGGCGGTGGACGTCGCCGCGCAAGCCGGCTTCACGCTGCGCATCTACGACGCGTACCGGCCGCCGCAGGCGCAGCAGGTGCTGTGGGATTTCCTGCCCGACCCGAACTTCGTCGCCGATCTCGGCCGCGGGTCGAACCACAGCCGCGGCACCGCGCTCGACCTGACGCTCGTCGGCGCGAACGGCGAGCCGCTCGACATGGGCACCGGCTTCGACGAGATGGTGGCCGCGTCGGGCCACTTTCACGCGGAGTTGCCCGAGCACGTGCAACGCAACCGGCTGCTGCTGCTCGGAGTGATGCACGCAGCCGGCTTCGCGCATATCGACAGCGAGTGGTGGCACTACGAGCTGCCTGGCTCGCACGCGCTGCCGCAGATCGACAACGCGGCGAGCGGCCCGTGGCGCCTGATGTAACGACGCCGCACGCCTCCCTTTTCATGCAGGTTCACGTTCAACGACTCAAACGACAGATGGAGATGCGCCCATGAAATTCCCGACTTCCCGGCTCGTCGCGGCGCTGGCCGCCGCGTCCCTGTGCGCCGCCGTGCCGCTTTCCGCCGCCCATGCGGAAACGCCGAAGGACATGTTCGTGATGGCCACGCTGCTCGACGAATTCACGACGCTCGATCCGGGCGAGATCTACGAGCTGGTGCCGGAGGAATACGTCGCGAACACGTACGACCGGCTCGTGCGCGTCGACTTGCGCGATCCGTCGAAATTCAACGGCGACGTCGCGCAGTCGTGGACCGTGAGCCCCGACGGCCTGACCTATACGTTCAAGCTGCGCCCGGGCCTCAAGTTCCACTCGGGCAACCCGCTGACGGCCGACGACGTCGCGTGGTCGATCCAGCGCGCGGTGCTGCTCGACAAGGGGCCGGCCGCGGTGCTGACCGGCATCGGGCTCACGAAGGCCAACGTCGCGGCGAACGTGAAGAAGCTCGACGACCAGACGGTATCGATCACGACCGACCACAAGTACGCGCCGACCTTCGTGCTCAACGTGCTCGGCTCGTGGCCCGCGTCGGTGCTCGACAAGAAGCTGCTGCTGTCGCACCAGCAGGGCAACGACTTCGGCAACGCGTGGTTGAAGACCAACGAGGCCGGCTCCGGCGCGTACAAGCTCGTCAAGTGGGCGGCCGGCGACAGCGTCGTGCTGCAACGCTTCGACGGTTACCGGCTACCGCTCGCGATGAAGCGCATCGTGCTGCGCCACGTGCCCGAAGCGGCCAGCCAGCGGCTGCTGCTGGAAAACGGCGACGTCGACGCGGCGCGCGACCTGAGCCCCGACGATCTCGCGTCGGTCGTGAAATCGGGCAAGGCGAAAGTCACGGCCTCGCCGCAGGCGACGCTGCTGTATCTCGGCCTGAACACGAAGAACCCGACGCTCGCGAAGCCCGACGTGCAGGAAGCGCTGAAGTGGCTGGTCGACTATGCGGGCATCCAGGCCAACGTCGTGAAGACGACCTACAAGGTGCACCAGACCTTCCTGCCCGAAGGTTTCCTCGGCACGCTGAATTCGAACCCGTACAAGCTCGACGTCGCGAAGGCGAAGGCGCTGCTCGCGAAGGCCGGCGTGCCGAACGGCTTCTCGGTGACGATGGACGTGCGCAACGACTATCCGTACACGGAGATCGCGCAGGCCGTGCAGGCGAACTTCGCGCAGGCCGGCGTCAAGGTGCAGTTGATCCCCGGCGACAACAAGCAGACGCTCGCGAAATACCGCGCACGCCAGCACGACATCTACATCGGCGAATGGTCGGCCGACTACATCGACCCGCACAGCAACGCGCAGGGTTTCGCATGGAACCCCGACAACGGCGACAAGTCGAGCTATAAAATGCTGGCCTGGCGCAACAGCTGGGACATTCCGCAACTGACGAAGGAAACCGACGCCGCGCTCGCCGAGCCGACCGCCGCGCAACGCGCGCAGCGGTACCAGGCGATGCAGAAGGAGATACTCGCGCGCTCGCCGTTCGTGATCATGTTCGAGAAGGTCGCGCAGGTCGCGACACGACCCGGCGTAAGCGGGCTCGAAGTCGGTCCGATCAACGATCTCGTGTCGTACCGTCACCTGAAGAAGCAATAAGGTTCACCGCATGTCGACTCCCGCCTCCTCCCTCGAAGCACTGCGCACGCTGCCCGCGCGGCGCCCGGCCGTACGCTGGGTGCTGCGCGTGCTGCGCTGGGCGGTCACGCTCGCCGTCACGTTCGCGGGGCTGCTCGCGCTGACGTTCGTGATCGGCCGCAAGGTGCCGATCGATCCCGTGCTCGCGATCCTCGGCGATCGCGCGTCGGCCGAAGCGTATGCGGCCGAGCGTATCGCACTCGGCCTCGACAAGCCGCTCGTCACGCAATTCCTGATCTATGCGCGCGACGTACTGCACGGCAATCTCGGCATGTCGCTGCTGACCGCGAACCCGGTGCTCGACGACATCAAGCGCGTGTTTCCGGCCACGCTCGAACTCGCGACGATCGCGACGCTGATCGGGATCGCGATCGGCGTGCCGCTCGGCGTCGCGGCCGCGGTCAAGCACAACCGGCCGATCGATCACATCGCGCGCTTCGTCGGCCTGATCGGCAATTCGGTGCCGGTGTTCTGGCTCGGGCTGATGGGGCTGCTGCTGTTCTACGCACGGCTGCACTGGGTCGGCGGCCCCGGTCGGCTCGATCCCGTGTACGACGGGATGGTCGATCCGCGCACCGGCAGCCTGCTGATCGACGCGGCGCTCGCGGGCGAGTGGGACGTGTTCCGCAACGCGGTGTCGCATATCGCGCTGCCGGCCGCGATCCTCGGCTACTACTCGGTCGCGTACCTGAGCCGGATGACCCGCTCGTTCATGCTCGACCAGTTGAGCCAGGAATACATCGTCACCGCGCGCGCGAAGGGCCTGTCGGAGCGGCGCGTGATCTGGCGGCATGCGTTCGGCAACATCGCGGTGCCGCTGCTCACCGTGATCGCGCTCACGTACAGCAACCTGCTCGAAGGCTCGGTGCTGACCGAGATCGTGTTCGCGTGGCCCGGGCTCGGCTCATACCTGACCGGCGCGCTGCTGAACGCCGACATGAGCGCGGTGCTCGGCGCGACGCTCGTGATCGGCGCGATGTTCATCACCGTCAACCTGCTGACCGACGCGCTGTACCGCGTGTTCGATCCGCGTGCACGCTGAGGACGGCGTCGACATGACCGTTTCCCTCCTGCTTCCTTCACCGTCCATGCCGAAGGCTACCCGACCATGAATGCCGCACCGCTCACGCTGCGCGCGTGGCTGCTTTCCGATGCGCCCGCGTCGCGCGCGCAGGCCGCGTGCGGCCTCGCCTACCGCCGCTGGCGCCGTTTCGCGGCCAATCCGCTCAACCTGTTCGGGCTCGCGATCCTGCTGGCGCTGGTCGTCGTCGCGATCGTCGGCCCGCTGATCATGCCGCACGATCCGCTGCGCCAGGTGCTGTCCGACCGCCTGCTGCCGCCCGGCTCCGCGTCGCACTGGCTCGGCACCGACCAGCTCGGCCGCGACATCCTCTCGCGAATGATCGCCGGTTCGCGCCTGACGCTCGGCATCGCGCTGCTCGTCGTCGTGATCGTGGTGCCGATCGGCCTGCTGATCGGCACCACCGCCGGCTATTGCGGCGGCTTCGTCGACAGCGTGCTGATGCGCATCACCGACATCGCGCTCGCGTTCCCGAAGATCGTGCTCGCGCTCGCGTTCGCGGCCGCGCTCGGGCCCGGCGTGATCAACGCGGTCGTCGCGATCTCGATCACCGCGTGGCCGGCATACGCACGGCTCGCGCGCGCCGAAACGATCCGCATCGCACAGGCCGACTACATCCATGCCGCGCGGCTGCAAGGCGCGTCGGGCCCGCGCATCCTGCTGCGCTACATCATGCCGCTGTGCATGTCGTCGGTGATCGTGCGCGCGACGCTCGACATGGCCGGCATCATCCTGACCGTCGCGGGCCTGGGCTTTCTCGGCCTCGGCGCGCAGCCGCCGAGCCCCGAGTGGGGCTTCATGGTCGCGTCGGGCCGCAACGTGCTGCTCGACGCGTGGTGGGTCGCGACGCTGCCCGGCATCGCGATCCTGCTCGTGAGTCTCGCGTTCAACCTGCTCGGCGACGGGCTGCGCGACGTCTTCGATCCCCGCCATGGAGCCTGACATGCCGATGCATTCCACCCCCGCGCCCGCGCCGCTCTGCGAGATCGACGGCCTGAAGATCGGCTTTCGCGGGCACGACGGCGTCGTCACCGACGCGGTGCGCGACCTGTCGCTGACGCTCGCGCCCGGCGAACGGCTCGGCATCGTCGGCGAATCGGGCTCCGGCAAGTCGCTGACGGGTCGCGCATTGCTCGGCCTGCTGCCCGACGCCGCGCGCTGGTCGGCGCGTACGATGCGCTTCGCGGGCCAGGATCTGCTCGCGATGTCCGCGAGCGAACGCCGGCGCCTGTGCGGCAGCCAGATGGGGATGATCCTGCAGGACCCGAAGTATTCGCTGAACCCGGTGATGACCGTCGCGAAGCAGATGGGCGAAGCGTTCCGGCGGCACGAGCCGGGTTTGCGCGGCCGCGCGCTGCGCGAGCGGATCGTCGAGGCGCTCGCGGCCGTGCAGATCCGCGACCCGGCGCGCGTCGCCGATGCGTATCCGCACGAGCTGTCGGGCGGCATGGGCCAGCGCGTGATGATCGCGATGATGGTGTCGACCGGCCCGCGCCTCCTGATCGCCGACGAGCCGACCTCCGCGCTCGACGTCGCGGTGTCGATGCAGGTGCTCGCGGTGCTCGACGCGATGATCGCGCGGCACGACACGGGCCTGATGTTCATCAGCCACGACCTGCCGCTCGTGATGTCGTTCTGCGATCGCGTCGCGGTGATGTATGCGGGCCGCGTGGTCGAGACCTGCGCCGCGCGCGACTTGCGCGATGCGACGCATCCCTATACGCGCGGGCTGCTCGCGGCGAACCCGCCGCTCGCGAACCCGCCCGACGAACTGCCGGTGCTGCGGCGCGATCCGGCGTGGCTCGACGCCGCCGTGCCCACGCCGAGCTCACACGACCCGCAGGAGGCCGCACGATGATCGACGTCGATCACGTATCGATCCGTTTCCCGACCCGCACGGGTCACGTCGACGCCGTGCGCGACGCGAGCTTCGCGGTGCGCGACGGCGAAGTGTTCGGGCTGGTCGGCGAATCGGGCTCCGGCAAGTCGACGCTGCTGCGTGCGCTGACGGGCCTCGTGCCGCTCGCGTCCGGCAGCCTGTCGATCGATGGCCGTCCGGTCGGCGGCACGCCCGATCGCGCGTTCCGCCGTCACGTGCAGATGGTGTTCCAGGACCCGTACGCGTCGCTGCATCCGCGCTTCACGGTCGACCAGACGCTGCGCGAGCCGCTGTCGATCCATGCGATCGGCGACGCCGATGCGCGGATCGCCCGCGCGCTCGCCGAGGTCGGCCTCGGCCCCGCGTTCCGCTTCCGCTACCCGCACCAGTTGTCGGGCGGCCAGCGGCAGCGCGTGGCGATCGCGCGCGCGCTGATCGTCGAGCCGCGCGTGCTGCTGCTCGACGAGCCGACGTCCGCGCTCGACGTATCGGTGCAGGCCGAGATCCTGAACCTGCTGCGCCGCCTGCATCGCGAACGCAACCTGACGATGATCCTCGTCAGCCACAACCTCGCGGTGATCGGCTTCCTGTGCCAGCGCGTCGCGGTGATGCAGCACGGCGAGATCGTCGAGCAGTTGCGGATCGAGGACGTGCGGGCCGGGCAGGTCGCACGCGACTACACGCGTACGCTGCTGAACGCGACCGAAGGCTATCGCCGCCTCGACCCGGTTGCCGACGCGCCTGCCAAGTGACATCCGCCGGACGCGAACGCATGCGATACTGCGCACGCCACGCGCCGGCTTGCCGCCGCATGGAACCCTCGTGCATCGCACGGGTCAACTTCCTTTCGTCAACAGCACAGCTATAGGGAGGCATTCATGCTGCAATTCATCGAAACCCTGGTGGTCGGGCTCATCGTCGGCCTCCTCGCCCGCGCACTCAAGCCGGGCGACGACAAGATGGGCATCCTGATGACCGTCGTGCTCGGCGTCGTCGGCTCGCTGGTGGCCGGCTATGTCGGCCGCGCCGCCGGCTGGTATGCGCCGGGCCAGGGCGCCGGCTGGATCGCGTCGATCATCGGTGCGATCGTGCTGCTCGTCGTCGTGGGTGCGATCCGCAAGCGCGCGGGCTGAACCCCGCACGCCCCGCTTCACGGCAAAACGGCCGCTCACTCACGAGCGGCCGTTTTGTTTTCCGGACGATGCAAACCGTTGCCGGCACAACGATTACGGCGATCGTTCGTCATGCGATCTTATGCCACCCGGCGTTTCCCCGACTTGCGGATGCGCAGATCCGGCCTACATTGGTTGAAGCACCACGCGGTCATTTGCTTATTACCGATATTTTCGTTTTTTGATTCAAGAGGTCCGATGGTTTTGCCGTTTACGCAGATAGCATCGTAGCGTTGACGGACTGCCACCCGAGCGGCCCCGCTGCGACGCGCTTCCTCTCTGGAGCCTGTCATGAAGCATCGTGTGTTCGCCTCGTTCGCCCTGGCTGCCTCGCTTCTGGCCTCGTCCTCGTCGTTTGCCGCCGGCGCGTCCGGCATCATTTACTTCTCCGGCATGATCGTCGAGCCACCCTGCTCGTTCGCGCTCGACGCCAATGCGGCGCAGGCACACGTGCGCCCCGACTGCCCGCGCCCGGCCGCCGGCCAGATCGCGTTCGTCGACGCGGCGACGCAGCGTTCGCTGAAGACGGCGCTCTTCACGCAGGCCTCGCGCGCAATCGTTTTACCTGACCGTCCGGGCAACGACCATGCACCGATGATCGCCGTCGTGACCTACCAGTAAAGCCCGCCGCGGCGCCGCGCGTCAGTCGCGATGGCGCGCGATCCAGTCGCTGAACGCGCGGATCTTCTGCTGGCTGCCGAGGTTCTCGGGGTAGACGAAGAAGTAGCGTGCGCCGGTTTCGAGCACGATGTCGAACGGCCGTTCGAGTCGGCGCGCGCTGACGTCGTCGTCGACGAGCGTCACGTCGCCGATCGCGACGCCGAAGCCCTGCATCGCCGCGTTCGTCGCGAGATCGAGCGTGTCGAACGTCGGTCCGCGCGCGGGATCGACGCCGCGCTCGCCCGCATGGTCGAGCCATGCACGCCAGTCGCGGTGGTCGCGCGTCGGATGCAGCAACGTATGGCGCGCGAGATCGCCGACCGCGCCGAGCGGCGACGCCTGCCGCAACTCGGGTGCGCACACGGGTGTCAGCCGTTCGTCGAACAGCGGCAGCGCGACGACGCCGGGGCCCGGCGACGTCCCGTAGACGATCGCCGCATCGAACGGTTCGCTCGAGAAATCGACGACGTGCTGCCACGCGGTCGTGATCTGCACGTGGAGATCGGGATGTTCGCCCTGGAAGCGCATGATGCGCGGCAGCATCCAGCGCATCACGCAGGTCGGCACCTTCAGCGCGAGATCGGTGCGCTGCCGCGTGAGCTTCATCGAGATGTCCTCGATCCGCGCGAAGCTCTCGTCGACCACCGGCAAC
>NZ_BCPO01000121.1:0-9227 GCF_016586105.1 Burkholderia sp. E168m15 | reverse complement strand
GCTCGCCTTCCGCCGTCAGCGTGAGGCCCTTCGCATGCCGCTTGAACAGCGGAAACCCGTAATGCGCCTCGAGCGTCTGGATCTGCCGGCTCACCGCGCCCTGCGTGAGGCACAGCTGCTCGGCCGCGCGCGTGAAGCTGCGGTGGCGAGCCACCGTCGAGAAGATCTGCAGCGCGTGCAGGGGCGGAAGTCGGCGCATGGCGAACGGGAAACGGAAAACGGCGCGGAAGGACCGCGCGCCGGCGTCGGCGCGCGCTGACCGACACGATAAGCCAAACGCCGGCTTTGCGCGAGACGCCGAAAATTCAGGTCGTCGCGGTGAGCGCGCCCGCCGCGATGCGCGCCGCCGACGCGACGACGTCCGCGCGCGCCGCGGCATCGGCCTGCGGCTGCGTGAACGACACGGCCATCACGATCGGCGCGCGCGACGGCGGCCACAGCACCGCGATGTCGGTCGTCGTGCCGTAGCCGCCGGTGCCGGCCTTGTCGGCGACGCGCCAGCCGGGCGGCACGCCCGCCGCGATGCCGGTCGCCGCGCGTGCGCCGCCCGCCATCCATTCCGTCAGTTGCGCGCGCTGCGGTTCGCGCAGCGTGTCGCCGAGCAGCAGCCGCTGCAGCGTGTCGACCATCGCGACCGGCGTCGACGTGTCGCGCTCGTCGCCGGGCGCGGCCTTGTTCAGCTCGGGTTCCCAGTGATCGAGGCGGAAGGTGGTGTCGCCGCTTTCGCGCGCGAACGCCGTGACGGCCTGCGGACCGCCGAGCACGCCCATCAGCAGGTTGCCCGCGCCCTTGTCGCCCGACTGCAGCATCGCCGCGCACAGCTGCGCGATCGTCATGCCGGTGTCGACGTGGCTTTCCGTAATCGGCGAGCCCGACACGATTTCATAGCGGCGGTACAGGATACGGCGCGGCAGCAGCGACGCGTCGAGCGAGCCGCGCGCGAGCATCGCGGCGGCGGCCATGACCGCATACGTGCCGCACAGCGGGAAGCGTTCGCGCGCATGGTGCGCGATGCGCACGCCGTTCGACGTATCGAGCGCGGCGACGCCGAGCCGCCCGTTCGAGGCTTTTTCGAGTGCGGCGAGTTCGGCCTGGGCAGTATGGGCGCGCCCCTGGTCGGCGACCGGCGCGGACGTGCACGCGGCAACGAACGGCGCAGCCACGGCGGCAAGCAACAGCGAGCGGCGAGTCGGAGAATGTTCCATGGATGAGATCTGTTCTGTCGGAAACGGTGGCGCGAAGCAACGCGGCCGCGCATCGGCGACGCGCGACCGTTCACGCCGACGGCCGGCCCGCGACGGCATTCGCCGCGCTTCCCCGAAAGACGCCCGTCGGCCCCGCGATAGCGGGATTCGCATGAACAAACCTTAGCGTAGCAGTGACCGCCGTCGCGTTCCAGCGAAACGGCCGCGCTTCACCCTTGCGACGAAGGCAGGTACGGCATCGGATTCACCGGCTTGCCGTCGCGTCGCACCTCGAACAGCAGCGCGACGCGCGAGTTGTCGAGGTCGCCCATCTCGGCGATCGCATCGCCCTGATGCACGATGTCGCCCGTCTTCACGAGCAGCTTGCGGTTGTGCGCATAGGCGGTCAGGAAGTCCGCGTTGTGCTGGACGATGATCAGGCTGCCGTAATCGTTCAGGCCGGTGCCTGCGTACATCACGCGGCCGTCGGCCGCGGCGCGCACCGGGTCGCCCGGCCGGCCGGCGATCTGGATGCCGCGGTTCTGTCCGGGCTTGAACCCGTCGACGATCTTGCCGGTTGCCGGCCACTTGAGCGCGACGCCGCCCGCATGGCGCTTCGTTTCCTTGACGACCTGGCGATCGCTCGCGGTCGATGCGCCGGCCTGCGAAGTGGCCTGCGCGGTGGTCTGCGAGTTGCCCTGACTACTCGCCGCGCCATTACTCGCGACAATCTGCGTGCCGGCCGCGCCCGCGGGCGGCAGCGGCTGCTGCTTGACGATGCGCAGTACCTGCCCCATGCGCAGCCTGCCGTTCGCGGCCAGCTTGTTCCAGGTGCGCAAGTCGGCCACGCTGCAATCGTTCGCGGAGGCGATGCCAGTCAGCGTGTCACCGCGTTTCACGACGTACTTTTGCGCGACGAGAATCGGTGCGGCCGGCATCGGCGCGGCCAACTGCGCGGCAGGCGGGCTCGTATCAGCGGGTTTTCCCGCCAGCGTGTCGCTCGGCGGAACGGACTGCGTACTTGCACAACCGGCCATGACGAGCACGGCGGCCAGGCCCGACAGCCACGCCGCCTTAGGGTGAATCTCGCGCGTTTTCATGGACGATCCGACTCCGGTTTGACAATCTTTCAAGCATCTCAAAAACGGAACGGCCGACGTGTAACCGGATGCAAACAATGATGACAAACGATCACGGACCGGATGCCGGCCGGCATTCGCTACCGGTAATACGGTCCGACCCGGAAAAACTTGATGGTCTTTTCGCTGAAGAACGGAAGAATTTTCGTCGTCAAAAACTATGGCCCGCTGATTTCAATAGGCGCGATCCGCGACATTCACCGCAACCATGCGACGATTTCGGCTGCGGCCCACGCGATGCCAATGCACAGGAACAGCAGATGCAACGCGATCTTGAACGACACGCCCCATGACGAATCGATCCGCATGACAGGCTCCCCGGTTGATGTGCGCCCATCATCGGCCGCCGATCGCACCCCGAAAATGCGGAAGCGACGAACCAGGCCTCAAGCTGCCCCTGAGACCGGCGCGGCGGTTCCTGCTAACTTATCGGCCATCCCCACCCATCGCTCCGCCCATCATGCGCTTCGACCTGACCGACCTGCGGCTCTTCCTGAACATCTGCGAAGCCGGCACGATCACGGGCGGCGCCGAACGCACGCACATCACGCTGCAGGCCGCGAGCGAACGCATTCGCGGGATGGAGGACGAACTCGGCGTGCCGCTGCTGCACCGGACCAAGTCTGGCGCGCAGGCCACCGATGCGGGCCGCGCGCTCGAACACCACGCGCGCACCGTGCTGCAGCAGATCGATCACATGCGTGGCGAACTGCAGCAATACGGCCAGGGGCTGCGCGGCCATATCCGGCTGCTGTGCAACACCGCGTCGCTCAGCGAATACCTGCCCGACGCCCTGGCCGATTACCTGCCGAGCCATCCGAAGCTGTCGATCAGCGTCGAGGAACGCTCGAGCCAGGAGATCGTGCATGCGATCCGCAACAAGACGGCCGAGGTCGGCATCGTCGCCGATTCGGTCGGGCTCGGCGGGCTCGAACAGCAGCCGTTCCGCGAAGACTGGCTGATCGTCGTCGTGCCGGCTGCGCATCCGCTCGCGTCGCACGACAAGGTCGCGTTCGACGACATCGCCGACGAAGACTTCATCGGCCTCACCGACGGCAGCGCGCTGCAGGTGCATCTCGCCGATCAGGCGCGTGCGATCGGCAAGCGGATTCGTTATCGCGTGCAGTTGAAGAGCTTCGACGCGATCTGCCGCGTGATCGCGAGCGGCGTGGGCATCGGCATCGTGTCGCGGCATGCGGCCGAGCGCGCGATGCTCACGATGGACGTGCGGCTCGTCGAGCTGTCCGATCCGTGGAGCCATCGGAAACTGACGCTCTGCGCGCGGTCGTTCGACGCGCTGCCGAAGTACACGCGCGAGTTCGTCGCGTTCCTGTCCGGCGGCGCACCGCCGCGCTGACGCGCGCCGCATTCGCGTCGCCCCATCGACATACGGAGGCATGACCATGACCGATACCGATCTCGCCACCCGCTATCGCGCGTATATCGACTGCCTGAACCGGCAGGACTGGACGGCGCTCGGCGAGTACGTGTCCGACGACGTGATCCACAACGACCGGCCGCTCGGCCTCGCCGGTTACCGCGCGATGCTGGAACAGGACTTCCGCGACATTCCCGATCTGCGCTTCGACATCCGGCTGCTCGTGTGCGAGCCGCCGCGTGTCGCGTGTCGCCTTCGCTTCGCGTGTTCGCCGAAGGGGACGTTCATGGGGCTCGCCGTCGACGGCCGCAAGGTCACGTTCGCCGAGAACGTGTTCTACGAATTTCACGAAGGCAAGATCCGCCAGGTGTGGTCGGTGATCGACAAGGCGGCGATCGAGAAGCAGCTTTGAACGTCGTCGAAACGGCGCGGCGTCGCGCGCGGCGGCCGGTGGTCAGGAATGCCTGAATGCACTTCGATTCTTATGGATAACGTTTTCTCTCATTACGTATCGAGAATCGGTTTCCAGGTCACGCTCCGGCCGCCGCTTCAAAGCGCGATTTCTCTCACCCGATGACCATTCGATCAGCAACGAAAATCCTGGCGATTTTCGCATAAGACCGATTTCCCCTCCCGCACTATCCGCTGCCCGCCATTCGGGTTTCTACCGGCGCATCCGATGTGAAAGTTCATTGACATCACGCGGATGGATGCCTAAATTTGGAAAACGTTTTCCAATGCTCGAGCGCGACGCCGGTCATGGCCCGCGCAGGGGGAACGCTTGCCTGCTCGATTTGCGATTCAGGCCGTCCGCCTTCAGGGATCAGGGTTTGCAAGGGCGGCAGCCGGGTACGGGCATCGAGCACGGCATCGGCCACACATGCCCGTGCTTCACCACTATTCAAAACTGGAGACACCATGCATCCGCGCAGCAGATTCGCGCTCGGCGCCGCGCTCAGCGCCCTTTCCGTCGTGTTCGTCAGCGCGTGCGGCGGCAACGACGTGACCGACACGCCGCCATCGCCCCCCTCGTCGACCACGCCCACCACGCCCACGCTCGCGTCGAACTCGTTGCAGGCGCTCGTCTATGGCGCGCCCGACACCAGCGTGCCGGCCGGCACGAACATCCCGGTCACGATGATGGGCCAGATGCGCGCGCTGTTCGACCTGATCCGGAAATCGCCCGATTTCACGCAGGTCGTGATGGATCTCGGCGACGGCACGCCCGTCCACGTGCTCGACACGAACACCGGCGACAAATTCCTGCCCGGCAAGCTCGCGCTCGGCCTGTCGTACATCCTGATCGACATGAAGTCGAAGAACGACCCGCAATACGCGAGCTACCTCGCGACGTACCAGACGATCACGACCGCGATGATGGCGCAGTCGGGCAGCAACTACACGTATGCGAACACGTCGTGGGGCGAGTACTACTACCTCGTCGCGCTGAACAACCTGAAGGCGCACGGGATGCTCAACGAAGTCTTCAGCGACGCGATGCTCGCGACGCTGCAGCAGCGGCTCACCTTCTGCGACATGTTCGGCCCGGATGCGAGCGGCAAGACCAGTACATGCCCGGCGGCCGGCACGCCGATCGACATCGCGTCGCTCAACACCGCTCAGAACTACTACGCGGTGTCCTACGGCATTGCCGGGCTGCGCCAGAAGCTCGGCTGGAGCAGCCCGTCGTTCGCATCGAAGACCGATCCGGCGGTCGCCGCGATGAGCGCGCGCGACGCGCTGCTGTACACGCTGACGAACCACATCCGCAACGACTCGTCGGGCGGGTTCTCCGACGAAGCATCGAACACGCACACGACCTATTACGACCAGGCGCGCTTCGACCGCTACAGCACGCTGCTGATCGGCGAAGTGGTCGAGCGCACGTTCGAGATGGGCAACGAAGCAAACCTCACGCCGGAGCTGAAGGGCTATCTGCGCAAGTCGGTCGACCTGATCCTGCCGCAGCTGAACGCCAACGGCCAGGGCTTCAACTACGGCCGCTCGATCGGCCCGTACGGCGATTCCGCGTTCATGGAGGTGCTGACGGCCGCGGCCAATGCCGGCGTGCTGACCGATCGCGAGAAACAGGTTGCGTATGCATTCATCTACCAGGCCGCGCGGCGCTTCGACACGTACTGGTACGACCCGTCGCTGCCGACGCCGTCGGTGAACATGTGGGTCAAGGGCCGCGGCACCGACACCTATCGCGGCAAGCCGCGCGTGATGGGCGAGAACTTCAGCCTGCTGCACCAGTACCTGTACGTGAACGCATGGTGGAACAAGCTCGGCTTCGGCGGCCAGGCGCCGATGGCCGATGCGGACTACCGCGCGTGGCTCGACGCGCTGCCGCGCTACACGCTCACCTGGTACAACCAGCCGGGCGACGCCGCGCATCCGTACAGCGCCGCGCTGCTCACCGTGCGCGACGGCCGGCGCGTGATCAACCTGAACCTCAGCCAGGCGCCCGACTACGACTCGTACACGCCGTATTACCCGGTGCCGTTCTCCGACAAGCTGATCTACGGCACGACCGACCTCGGCTATGCGCTGCTGGTGCCGCAGGTGACGTACAACGCGAAAACCTACATTCCGGTCACGTACTACAAGAACCTGAACGTGCAGCAGAGCAACGGCCAGGTGATCGTGTCGTTCGATACGACGAAGTTCCGCCTCGCGTCGAAGAACGCCGCGTACACGACGGATCTCGACCTGCAGGTGCACACGGTGCTGACCTTCGCGCACGGCACGGTGTCGCGCAGCGATACGCTGAGTTCGGGCACGCTCGCCGGCAACCTCGCGATCGAGACGGACTTCACGTCGTTCGCGGATTTCGCGTCGACGCAGGCCAACGGCGACGGCGTATCGGTGACGTACGCGAACAGCGCCGCGACCGGCTATGCGACGTCCGGGTTCGACAACTGCGCGCTGTCCGCCTTCGACACGGCGAACGGCGCGACGAATCCGCTGTCGACGACGCCGATCGGACAGTTGCATTCGAACTTCGCGTGCACGACGAAACCGTTCGCACTCGGCGCGGGCGCGACCCGCACGGTCGGGTGGACGCTGAAGTACGCCGATCCGGCGTGAACGGCGCGAACGTCATGCCGTGACCGTTCCCGAAGCCGGTTGCCGAAACCGGCTTCGGGATCATTCAGCGGCCGGAGGCACGTTCACCGCCACCCCGACCCCGCCATATACGCGCCGAGCGCGATCAGCCCGATGAAGAAGCAACGCTTGAACAGCTTCTCGCTCATCACGCGCCGCGCATATTGGCCGCCGGCCATCCCCGCCAGCGCGGGCACGAGCGCGAGCGCCGACACGCCGAGATCGACGGTCTGCAATACGCCCGTCACACGCAACTGAAGGCCGAGCACGATCGTCGACGCGGTAAACGACAGCCCGAGCGCCTGGATCAGATCGTCCTTCGACAGACGCAGCGCCTGCAGGTACGGCACCGCCGGTACGACGAACACGCCGGTCGCGGCCGTCACGACGCCCGTCAGGTAGCCGACCCCGGCCGACAACCATTTTTCATGGCGCCCCGGCGCGGGCAGCCGCGCCGCCGCCAGCCCCCACAGCCCGTAAAGCACCAGCACGACGCCGAGCGCCGCGTGCGTCCACGTGCTGCCGGCCGCGAGCGCCGGCAATCCGCCCGTCAACGTGCCGACCGTCAGGCCGGCGAGCAGCGGCCACAGCCGGCGCAGCAACGCGCCGAACGACGGACCGAGCCACAACTGCCACACGTTGGTGACGAGCGACGGCACGAGCAGCAGGCTCGCCGCGGCCGACGGCGGCATCGCGAGCGTCAGCAGCCCCATCGCGATCGTCGGCAGCCCGAGCCCGATCATCCCCTTCACCGCGCCGGCCAACAGGAAAACCAGCACGACGATCGTCAGCGTATGAATCTGCATGGCAGGCATTCCGTCGTTGAGTACGGCGCCGATGATGCCTGCCCGCCCTGCCGCCCGCCATCTGGCTTTGCCTGAGGCTGGCTCGGGCCGGTTGGCCGGGGCTGTCAGGCCCCGGCGATCCGGCCCCGTGGATCACCCCCGGCCCTGCTCGCTGTCGAGGTGCGCCATCTGCGCGGCCGGATAACGCTCGCCGGCCGCCGCCCCGGCGGGAACCGCCGCTTCGATGCGTTCGAGGTCATCGACCGTTAGTTGCAATTTAGTTGCCAGCAAACCGTCCTGCAGTTGGGTGCGCTTGCGCGCGCCGACCAGCGGCACGATGTCGGCGCCGCGCGACAGCACCCACGCGATCGCGACCTGCGCCGGATTGCTGCGCTTCTCGTCCGCGATCGCGCGCAGCGCATCGACCAGCGCGAGGTTGTGCGCGAGGTTCTCGCCCTGGAAACGCGGGCTGGCCGCGCGGAAATCGCGCTCGCCCTGCCGCGCCGCGCTCCAGCCGCCGCCGAGCAACCCGCGCGACAGCACGCCGTACGCCGTCACACCGATCCCGAGTTCGCGGCACGCGGGCAGGATGTCCGCCTCGATCCCGCGCGACAGCAGCGAGTATTCGATCTGCAGATCGACGATCGGCGCGACGGCGGCCGCGCGGCGGATCGTGTCCGCACCGACTTCCGACAGCCCGATATGACGCACGTACCCGGCCTTCACGAGATCGGCGATCGCGCCGACCGTTTCCTCGATCGGCACGGCCGGATCGACGCGTGCCGGCCGGTAGATGTCGAGGTAGTCGGTGCCGAGCCGCTTCAGCGAATACGCGACGAAGTTCCGGATCGCCGCGGGCCGCGCGTCGTAGCCGGCGAACCCGCCGGCCGGATCGCGCAGCGCGCCGAACTTCACGCTGATCAGCACCTGGTCGCGCGTGCGGCCGCGCAGCGCGTCGCGGATCAGCATCTCGTTGTCGCCCATCCCGTAGAAGTCGCCCGTATCGAGCAGCGTGATGCCGTGGTCGAGCGCCGCGTGCAGCGTCGCGATGCTTTCGTCGCGATCCGCCGGCCCGTAAAAGTCCGACATCCCCATGCAGCCGAGCCCGATCGCCGAAACCTGCGGGCCCGTGCGGCCCAGTCGATGCTTGTCCATATCCGTGTCCTTGCGGTGTTGACTGAATCAACCGGATTCTGAACGCATCGCGGCGCACGATAAACGCGAAACCCCCAACCAATTCATTCGACGATGATTAACAATGGAGCCTGTTCCAATCGCCACGCTCCCGCCCCCGCATGGACCATCTGCAAGCAATGCGCACCTTCGCGCGCGTCGCCCATCTGGGCAGCTTCACGAAAGCGGCCGAGCAACTCCAGTTGCCGCGCCCGACGGTCAGCAACGCCGTCCAGTATCTGGAAAAGCACCTGAAGATCCGCCTGCTGCAACGCACGACGCGGCGCGTCGCGCTGACCGCCGAGGGCGCGACCTACTACGAGCGCTGCGTGCGGTTGCTGGCCGATCTCGACGATGTGGAAACGCTGTTCGAGGATGCCGGCGCGTCGCCGCGCGGCGTGATCCGCGTCGACCTGCCCGAGCGTTTCGCGCTGAACCAGGTGATTCCGGCGCTGCCGGA
>NZ_BCPO01000120.1:0-39018 GCF_016586105.1 Burkholderia sp. E168m15 | reverse complement strand
ACGCGCGCTACCCCGACCTGCGCGTCGTGATCAGCACGACCGACCGCTTCGTCGACCTCGTGGCCGACGGCATCGATTGCGCGGTGCGGGTCGGCGTGCTGTCCGACACGTCGCTCGTCGCGCGGCGCGTCGGCGAGATGGCCCAGATCAACTGCGCGTCGCCCGCCTATCTCGCGCGCCACGGCACGCCGCGCTCGCCGGACGAGCTGCCGGACCACGTCGCGGTCGGTTATTTCTCGAGCCGAACGGGCCGCGAGCTGGACTGGGAATATGCGGACATGGATTCGGGCGAGCTGCACGCGGTGAAGATGCACAGCGTCGTGTCGGTCAACAGCTCGCAGGCGTATCTCGCGTGCTGCCTCGCGGGCCTCGGGCTGATCCAGGCGCCGCGCGACGGGCTCGCGCCGCTGCTCGCCGACGGCTCGCTGGTCGAGGTGCTGCCGGAATGGAATGCGGCGCCGCTGCCCGTGTCGGTGGTGTTCCCGACCGGCCGGCATCTCGCGCCGCGCGTGCGGATCTTCGTCGACTGGCTCGCGGAAACGCTCGGCGGCATGCACCGGGCGGACTGACGGCGGCCGTGCCGGGGCGCTCGGCCCCGGCCCCGGCGCCCGGTCAGAACTTGTGGCGAATCGCGGCGCGCACCGAGAACTGGTTCGACGACGCCGACGGGCCGTCCGTCCCGACGACATAGCCGCCGTCGGCCGCCGTGCCCGTCTTGTCGCCGCCCACCTTCTGCCACGCGCCCTGCAGGTACACGTCGGTGCGCTTCGACAGGCTGTAGTCGGCCATCAGGCCGACCGTGTGGTACTTCGGCTTGAACGAACCGGCCGCCGCATCGTACTTGCCGTCCGTGTATACGTATTGCGCACCGAGATAGAAATCGGGCGTGAGCTGGTACTTGCCGTTGATTTCGAAGTTCTGGAACTTCGTCGCGGTCAGCCCGAGACCGGCGAACGTCGACGCCGGCAGGTAGACCGTCGATACCGGGTTCTTCACGTCGGTCTTCGTGTAGACGACGCCGACCGTCGCCGGGCCGAACGTGTAATTGACGCCGCCGCCGAAGATGCGCAGCCGGTCGGCGACGAAGTTCGCGTCGTCGGCCGCGATCGCGCCCGCGCTGCCGATGCCCGGGTTGTTCGCCTGCAGGTACGCGGCCGCGACCTGCAGCCCGGCCAGCGAATACTGCGCGCCGATGCTGTACTGGCGGTTGTTCGAGAAGCCCGTGCTGTTGCTGAAGCTGTACGTGCCGCCGAACGTCAGGCCGTTCCAGTCGGCGCTCGCGTACTTGACCGTGTTGTTGACGCGGAACGAGTTGTCCGTGTTGTCGTTGTCGAACGGGTGCGAGAACAGCGTGCCGCCCCAGTTGCCGTTCGCGGTCAGCGGCGCGAGATAGTCGACGACCGCATCGTACTGGCGGCCGAAGGTCAGCGTGCCGAAGCGCGACTCGGACAGCCCGACGAACGCCTGACGGCCGAACATGCGGCCGCCCTGGCCGAGCCGGCCGTTATTCACGTCGAAACCGTTTTCCAGCGTGAAGACCGCCTTCAGCCCGCCGCCGAGATCCTCGGTGCCCTTCAGGCCCCAGCGGCTGCCCTGCGCATAGCCGCTCGCGAGCTGGTAATTGGTCTTTCCGACCCCATTGACGTTGACGTTGTTCGTGTAATTGAAGCCTTCGTCGATCACGCCGTACAGCGTCACGCTGGTCTCGGCAAAGGCCGGCGCGGCGAAGGCAGCGAGCGCGGCGGCAAAAATGACGGGGTGCTTCATGACGGATCTCCGGAGCCGAGGGCCGGGCAGGCCGAACGCCCGGCGAATGTTTGAGCTGTTGTATGTGTGGCCCGCAGGGCGGACGACGCGGTGTGCGGCCGCGTGAGGACAAAATGGTGTCACGTCGTAAACCGTCCGTCCATCGGGTCCGGGGCGTCGCGTGCAAAGCGTTGCGCTCGTCCAACTGCCCGGTTGTGCCGACCGCCTGACCGGGCTTGTCGGCAGCGGCAGGCCGGCCCGCCATCCGCGTAAACCCGATGAGCATCGCATCGGTGGCACAATGCGCATCCGTTCGCCATTTCTTCACGAAGTCATGCTTCACCCCGACACCCGCGCGGCGCGTGCCGGCCGTGCCCGCGGCCCGCGCCGGAAGGCGTTCCGATGACCGCGCCGGCCCGGGCCGGCCGCTACGCCGAGCTCGATTTCTTCCGCGGCCTCGTGCTGCTCGTCATCGTCGTCGACCACATCGGCGGCAGCATCCTGTCGCGCGTCACGCTGCACGCGTACGCGCTGTGCGACGCGGCCGAGGTGTTCGTGTTCCTCGGCGGCTTCGCGACCGCCATCGCGTACAACTCGCTCGCCGAGCGGCACGACGAGGCCGCCGCGCGCCAGCGCTTCATCCGGCGGGCGTTCGAGATCTACCGGGCGTTCCTCGTGACGGCCGGCCTGATGCTGCTGATCACCGCCGCGCTGAACGCGTTCGCGATCGACGGCCCGAACATGCCGACCAACGACCTCGACGGGCTGCTGCACAAGCCGCTCGCCGCGCTGCGCGACATCCTGCTGTTCCGCCGCCAGCCGTACCTCGCGTCGGTGCTGCCGATGTACGCGTTCTTCGCGCTGCTCGTCCCGCTCGCGCTGCCGCTCGCCCGCACGCAGCCGTGGCTGATGCTCGCGTTCAGCGGATCGCTGTGGTACGCGGCGCCGCACGTCGCGCGCTTCTTGCCGACCGTCGAAGGCGCGCCGTGGGATTTCAACCCGTTCGCGTGGCAGTTCCTGTTCGTGCTCGGCGTGATCGCGCGCTGCCAGCCCGTCTACCAGACGCTCGCGCCCCGGCCGCAGGGCTGGCTGCTGACGGCCACGTCGCTCGCGATCGTCGCGGCCGGCGCGTACTATCGGCTGCGCATCGAACCGTTCCCGACCGATCCGTCGATCAAGCAGAACCTCGGCGCGCTGCGGCTCGTGAACTTCCTCGCGATCGCGTGGCTCGCCGCCAAGCTCGTGCACCTCGGCTGGATGAAGAAGGTCGCGCACGCGATGCCGTGGATCGGCACGATCGGCCGGCAGGGGCTGCTGTGCTTCGTCGCGGGCACCGGCATTTCGCTCGCGGTCGATTCGCTGCTCTACCAGGCGACCGAAGGCTATCTCGACGTGCCGCTCGGCCTGACCGCCGACGCCGTCGCGATCGGGCTGCTGTATCTCGTCGCCAAACTCTACGGGCCGCTCGTCGCGCGGCTGCCGTTCCGTTCGCGGCCATGACGCGCCGCGCCGTCACGCGCCGCTGCTACGATAGCCGGCGCCTCTCCTGAAACGATTCGCCATGCGCCGACTCGCCCTTCCGCTCACCCTCGCCCTCGCCCTGATCGCCGGCGCCATCGCCACCGCCCATGCCACGCCGCCGGCACAGGCGCCGGCTGCCGCGCCGGCGGCATCGCCCGCGCCGCCGGCCGTCCAGACGGCGACGACGCCGTCCGCCGCGCAGGAGCCGTCCGTCAATCCGGGCAGCAGCGTCGTGCTGCGCACGTTCCGCTCGGCGTCGCTGAAGCGCGACTGGTCGTACACGGTCTATCTGCCGCCCGGCTACAACCCCGAAGGCGCGCGCTACCCGGTGATGTACCTGCTGCACGGCAACGCGGGCAACGCGAACGACTGGGTCACGCAGGGCCGGCTGCAGGCCACCGCCGACACGCTGATCGAGCGCCACGACATCCCGCCCGTCGTGATCGTGATGCCGCAGGGCGGCACCGACTGGTACGTCGATCGCAAGGAGAAGATGCAGAGCGCGTTTCTCAACGACCTGCTGCCGGAAGTCGAAGCGCACTTCGCGGTGTCGAACCAGCGCGCGGGCCGCGCGATCGGCGGCGTGTCGATGGGCGGCTTCGGCGCGCTGCGCTTCTCGCTGCTCGAACCGGGGCTGTTCTGCGGCGCGATGCTGCTGAGCCCCGCGATCTATGCGAACGAACCGCCGCTCAATTCCGCCGCGCGCTACGTCGGCGTGTTCGGCGACCGGCAGTTCGATTCACGCGTGTGGCACGAACTCAATTACCCGGCGCTGCTGCGCGGCTATTTCGCGCGCAGCTGGCGCGTGCCGATGTTCATCGCGGCCGGCGACGACGACCTGACGATCCAGGCGGAATCGAGCGTGCTGTACACGCACCTGCGCCGCGCGCAGAACCCGGCCGAGCTGCGGATCGTCGACGGCGGGCATACGTGGGACGTGTGGCGCGGGTTGCTCGGGCAGGGGTTGAAGTATGCGCTGGAGTGTGTGAAGTGAAACGCGCCTGAGCGCGCCCGGCAAGGCGGCCGGCACGTATGCGCTGCCGGGCCGCCCCGCTTGCGTCAGACTTCCGCTCCAATCGTCTTCGCCATCCTGAGCGCCAGCGCATACCCGGTCAGCGTCGGATTGACCACCGACGAACTCGGGTGCACGGCCGTACTCGCGATGAACAGGTTCGGGTGATCGTGCGTTCGGCAATCGCGATCGACGACCGAATCGGCCGGATCGTTGCCCATGATCGTCGTGCCCATGATGTGAGAACTCGGCACCCACGCATGGATGTCGTTCACGATCTCGGTCGCACCGAACACCTGCTGGAAGTCGCGGTAATCGTCGAGCACTTGCGACGCCGCTCGCAACGAATAGTCGTACACGTCATAGTCGGTACGCGGCGTCGGCAGCCCGAGTGCATCCTTGCGATCGCTGAGCGTCACACGGTTACGCGGGTCGGGCAGGATCTCGACGTAGCTCGCGATCTTCAGGTAGCGCGCCGCGTCGTGGCGGATCCGCGCATCGAGCGCGTCGCCGACGACACCTTGCGCGATCAGCCGCCGCGTGACGATCTCGTTCGGCACGGTGTTGTCGAGGAAATGCCGGATCGCGCCGTGTTCGCGACGAAACGCGCCGTCGCGCCGCGTGTTGATGCTGCCCTGCTGGGTCGGGCCTCGCCCGGCCCACACCGGTTCGCGCGCGAGCATCGCGATCGCGCGGCCGGTGTGCCCCATCATGTTGCGGCCGACCTGGCCCGACGTGTTCGCAACGTCCGACATCAGCAGCAGCTTCGGAATCTCGACACCGTGCGCCGCGAGCACGAAGGTCCGCGCGGTCAGGCGCGTGCTTTTGCCATCCGGCGTCATGTAGTGGATCGCGGCGATCTTGCGCCCCTCGCCGCGCTCGATCTTGTAGACGACCGCATTCGTCAGCAGCCGCGCACCCTGCGCGACGGCGCGCAGCACCGGGCGATCGCCGGAGAATTGCGCGCCGATCGGGCAGATCGGCGCGCAGTTGTTGTTGCCGGCGCAGGTCGGCCGGCCCTCGTAGGGTCGCGTCGCGCGCGCGTTGGGTTCGTCGACGAAACGATGGCCGATCGTCGCGACCTTTTCCGCGACCCGCTGCGTCAGGTACGACCACGGCTGCTGCCGCATCGGGTACGGCTTCGAGCGCGGCGGGAACGGCGCCCCGCCTTGCCCGCTCTGGTCGTCGGTGTCCGAGCCCGACACGCCGATCTGCTCCTCCGCGAGCTGGTACCACGGCTCGAGCTCGTCATAACCGATCGGCCAGTCGCGCCCCTGCCCATACAGGCTGTGCAGCCGGAAATCGTTCGGCAGCATGCGCCACGTCGCGCCGCCCCAGTGCCAGGTCGTGCCGCCGACGAGCCGCAGGAACGACGGCTTCTGCAGCACCGGGCCGACGCTGTCGATGTAGCGATCGGAATAGCGGCCGGTGGACGACTTCGGCGCCCACGGCAGATCCGGGTACGGGCCGTTGTAATCCGACTTGTTGCCGTAATTGCGGAACGCGCGGACGAGCTCGGCCCGCTTCACCTCCGGCCCCGCCTCGATCACGATGACGGACTTGCGCTGCTGCGTCAGCGACTGCGCGACGGCGCCGCCCAGGATGCCCGCGCCGATGACGATGACGTCCGCGTCATAGGAACTGCTCATGATTTCGATCCTTGTTCGAAGGCTGCTCAACCGGCTTCGGCGGCCGGGCGCGCGGTCCAGTACTCGGGGCGCGCGCGGATGTAGGTCGGAATAACCGTGACGTCGCGGGTCGGCTCGAACATCAGCGCGGTTTCGTAGCCGACCATGCGCGCCTGCCCGCCGTGACCGACACTCCCGGTGTAGAAGGCCTCGATGATGGCCAGCGCCGCCGCGCGCAATTGCGGGGCGGCGACACCGAGCGTGCGCACGAACGTATCGAGCGGCTGCGTGCCCGAGTCGATCGCGACGGCAAGCGCGCGCAACCGCGCGGGGAATTCGCGATCCTGCTCGACGAGACCGTCGTAGACCGACTCCACATAGCGCGACGGAAGCGCCGAGCGACGCGTCAAGTACGCGGCCACACCGGCAAAGTCCCGCAGCGGCGCGGCCTGCGGTGCGGTCGCGGCGCGCGCGATCAGCATGCCGGCCGGCAACGCGACGGCAAGCGCCGCACCGGCCGACAGCTTCACGAGACGGCGACGCCGCGCATCCGGTTCGCCGGTCACATCGAAATCGTTCATCGCGTGCATCTCCTGTCAGTGGGCGGGCGCCGTGCGGATCTTCGCGACCTCCGCCGCGCTCACGCGAGCCCGGCCGTTGCCGAATCGTTCGCTCAGGTAGTTCACCAGCGTCACCACTTCGTCATCGTCGAGTTCGGTCTGGAACGCCGGCATGAAGTAGTGCGTGGTGCCGTTGTTCACGCTCGCGCCGTGCATGACGACCTGCAGCAGGTTCGACACGGTGGCGGTGCCGACCGCGCTGTTGGCGAACAGCGACGGGAAGAAACCGTCCGTCGTGCCGGCGCCCGTCATCCCGTGGCAGCTCGCGCAATGATCGAGGTAGAGCGACGCGCCGGCCGGCGTCCGGCCACCCGCCGCAGCCGCGGCGCGTATCGCGACGTAGTCGTCGGTCGGGCGCCCCTGGGTCGAACGCGGCGCGGTATCGGCGCCCGTCGCGGCGGCCACGGTCGACAGATACACGGCGATCGCGTTCAGGTCGCGTTCGCTCATCCGGCTGAAACTGTGCTCGACCGCCTCCGCCATCGGGCCGGCAGCCTGTGCCTTGCCCGGTACGTTGCCGGTGCGCAGGTACTGGACGATCTGCGCGGTCGTCCACGTGCCGATGCCCGCGTCGCGATCGTGCGTGATGTTGAACGCCTGCCAGCCGGCGAGCGGCGCGCCGGCGAGATAGCCGACGCCGGTTTCGTCGTAGGCCAGCTCCTGCATCCCGATGCCGCGCGGCGTATGGCAGGTACCGCAATGCGCGGCGCCCTGCACCAGGTAGGCGCCGCGATTCCATTCGGCGTCCCGCCCGGGTTTCGGCACGTACGCGCCTTCGCGCAGATACAGCGCATTCCAGATCTTCAGCGGCCAGCGCATGGTCAGCGGCCACGGGAAATCCGGCGCGCGATTCGGCTGACGCACCGGCGCGACGCCCTGCATGAAATACGCGTACAGGTTCGCAATGTCGTCGTCGCTGAACTTCGTGTACGACGGGTACGGCATCGCCGGGTACAGGTTGCCGCCGTCGCGCCGCAGCCCCTTGCGCAGCACGTTCGCGAAGTCCTGCTCCGAATAGTTGCCGATCCCCGTTTGCCGGTCCGGCGTGATGTTGGTCGAGTAGATGTCGCCCATCGGCAGCGGCATCGCGAGGCCGCCCGCGAACGGCTGGCCGCCCTGCACCGTATGGCACGCGACACAGTCCGCCGCGACGGCCAGCGCCTTGCCCGCGGCGATGCGATCGGCCGCCTGCCCGGCCGCCGACGCGGGGTCCGTCGCGATGAGGAAAAACACGACAAGCACGGAAAGGCCGGGCAAACGCATGGACATCGTTCCTGGAAGAATCCGGTGAGAAAAGCGGTTCTGCGCGCGCTTGCGATGCGGCCCTCTATTTGTACAGAGCAACCGGCTGCGTCGCGTGGCCGCACTATATCATCTTCTGTATCGATACACTAAATCGATACAGTTTCGCCGTTCGAGCAATAATCGATGAAGATCCGACGAGCGACGCGCGGTCCGTCATGCGATGCAATGCCGCAGGAACAGGCACGTCGCGCATTTCGACTACATTGCCGAAGTGGCGACGCCATCGGTCGTCGCCTGCCTCCCTACACCCAACCCGCAGGAAATCCAGCCATGTCTGTCTCGAAGAAATTCGCCGCCGTCACGGGCGCCGGCTCCGGCATCGGTCGCGCCGCGGCCATCGCGCTCGCCCGGGCCGGCTTCACCGTCGCGCTGCTCGGACGCACGGAGGCGTCGTTGAGCGAAACGCAGAACGCGATCCGCGCCGCCGGCGGCGACGCGCAGGTGTTTCCCGTCGACGTCACCGACGAAGCGTCGGTCGACCACGCGTTCGCGCAGATCGCGCAACGGTTCGGTCGGCTCGACGTCCTGTTCAACAACGCCGGTCGCAACGCCCCGGTCGTTGCCCTCGACGAATACGAACTCGACGTGTGGAACAGCGTCGTCGCGACGAACCTGACCGGCGTCTTTCTGTGCGCGCGGGCCGCATGGCGGCTGATGAAAACGCAGACGCCGCAGGGCGGCCGAATCATCAACAACGGCTCGATCTCGGCGCACGCGCCGCGCCCCGATACGATCGCGTACACGGCGACCAAGCATGCGGTGACCGGAATCACGAAGTCGCTGGCGCTCGACGGCCGCCGGTACAACATCGCGTGCGGCCAGATCGACATCGGCAACGCGGCCACCGCGCTCACGGAACGGATGACGCAAGGCGTCCCGCAAGCGGACGGCAGCCTGGCGCCCGAAGCGCGGATGGACGTCGCGCATGTCGCGAACGCAATCGTCCAGATGGCGAATCTGCCGCTCGACACCAACATCCTCACCATGACGATCATGGCGACCGCGATGCCGTTCGTCGGGCGCGGATAGCGCGCGCCGCGGCCCGGGGCCGGCCCACGCCCGACGGCAGCGTTCACGCCCGGGCCGCTATCGAACCGCCCCGTTGCGACGACGCTGAATGCCGGCGCGTGCAGGCAGCTTCAGTGAGGCAGGCTGATCGCCTGCCGTTCATCATCGAGCAGTTGCGTCAGCGAACCGTGCAACCGCTCAAGGCTGCGCGGCGGGAGGGCGAAGCTTGCCCAGCCGAGCCCGCTATGGCGCATCAACAGCACCACGCCGCCCTCCAGCGGATGGCGCTCGGCATACCAGCAAGGATCCATTTCCGTCACGAACTGCTGCGCATGCGGCGGACGTTCCGGCACCGCAGGCCGCATCGACGCGCGCAGCAAACTCAAGTACTGGATGACGGCATCCACATCTTCCGGATCGAGCACTGCCGCGCCCCGTTCGATCGACATCAGCACGACGAGCTTGCCGCGCTCCTCGATCATCTTGATGCTCAACGGTTGTGCCATTTCTGTCGTCCTTGCCGCGGTTACGTGATCCCATTATCGATCTCGGTACTCGTCTGCCGCCTGAAGATTTGTGATCCGCGCATGAATCTTTTTTTAGAAAATTTTCAGAAAACGCGCCGCGCCATCGCCTGTCGGGCTCCACTGCTTTCTAAACGAAATTTCATCCGGCCAGCGCTGTTTTTTTAGCGCCCCCCACCCGCGTGCCTTCCATAATGAATTCGCTGCCCGCCCCGGCAGGCGCGGCGCGATGCGTCGACGTAGCCGCTGAAGACGGACGCGCCCCCCATTTCCGGCAACTCCATTCCTCGCCGATCATGAACCAACTGCAAGCGATGCGTGTCTTCACGCGCGTGGTCGAGTTATCGAGCTTCAGCCTCGCCGCACGTCAGCTCGGCATGTCGGCCGCCGCGGTCACGCGCAGCGTCGGCATGCTCGAGGCCCATCTGAACATGCGCCTGTTGAACCGGACCACGCGCAGCCTGTCGCTCACCGAGACAGGCCGCGAATATCTCGACGGCTGCCGCACGATCATCGAGAAGCTCGACGAGATCGAATCGAATCTCGCGCAGGTCAATCGCGACCCGCACGGTACGCTGCGCATCGCCGCGTCGGCAACCTCGGTTGCGGCCGGGCTTGGCGCGCTGCTGTCCACGTATCGCATCGAGCATCCGCGCGTGCGCTTCGACGTGACGACCTTCGATATCCAGGTCGACATGGTGGAAGGCGGCTACGACGTGTGCTTCTGTGACGATCACCGCCTGGTCAACTCGACCTTCGTGTCGCGCACCTTGACGAGCGTGCGCGACGTGATCGTCGCCTCTCCCGGCTACCTCGCGCGCCACGGCACGCCGGTCGAGCCGGTCGAACTGAATACGCACTGCCTGCTGACGGTGTCGAACGGCGCCGCGCGCAACTGGGAGTTCTCGGATGTCGACGGTTCGTCGCGCATCTATACCGGCAATGCGCTGGCGTCGACCAGCAACACGATGGTGCGGATCGCGGCACTCAATCACATGGGCATCGCGCAATTGCCGCATCCGCTCGTGGCCGACGATCTCGCGAGCGGCACCCTGGTGCCGATTCTCGAACGCTACGACGTGAACGGCGGCCCGCGCCGCGTATCGATCCTCTACCCGAGCCGCAATTATCTGTCCACGAAAGTGCGCAGTTTCATCGACTACGTGGTCGATCACTATCGCACGCCCGAGCGCACCGCCATGCAGCTTGCCGCGGCCTGATTCCGCCGGATCGCGTACGCCATGGCCCACATCCTGACGATCGAAGACGATCCGCTGATCGCCGATCACATCGCGCACACGCTGCGTGCCGCGGGCCACCAGATCGACATCGCGCGCACCGGCCGCGACGGCATGGCCCGGGCGATGAGCGCGAACTACGACGTCGTCACGCTCGATCGCATGCTGCCCGACCTCGACGGGCTGACGATCCTCGCCACGATGCGCGGCGTCGGCCTCGATACGCCGGTCCTCGTGATGAGTGCGATGTCCGGGGTCGACCAGCGTATCGAGGGGCTGCGCGCCGGCGGCGACGACTACCTCGTCAAGCCGTTCTCGCTCGAAGAGATGTGCGCACGCATCGACGTGCTGATTCGCCGGCGGCCGCGCGGCGCGCGCGTCGAGACGGTGCTGCGCGCCGGCGAACTGGCGCTCGACCTCGTGCGGCGACGCGCCACGCTGGGCGCGCGCGAACTCACGCTGCTGCCGACCGAGTCCCGCGTGCTCGAATTCATGATGCGCAACGCCGGCCGCGTGCTCACGCGCACGATGATCTTCGAGGCCGTGTGGGGCTGCCGCTTCGATCCCGGCACGAACCTGATCGACGTGCACATCGGCCGCCTGCGCAAGAAGGTGAACCGGCCCGGCGCGGCGCCGCTGATCCGCACGATCCGCGGCTCGGGCTACATGCTCGGTTGAGTGCGCCCGCACCTTAAAACTTGTTTCATCTTTTTTGCGACCCGTTGTTAGGGGCTGCTCCGCAGAATGCGGTCAGCGGTTGCGCATCGGTGTTTTCCCGAAGATGCGCACATCCGGCTCTTCTTCACGACGCTTTTGAACGGAGCAGCACCTCATGCTGAAAATTGTCCGGCTCGCGCTCACGCGGCCCTATACGTTCGTCGTACTGGCGCTGCTGATCCTGATCGCGGGCCCGCTTGCTGCGGTCCGAACGCCCATCGACATCTTCCCGGACATCCGCATTCCGGTGATCAGCGTCGTGTGGAACTACGCCGGCCTGCAGCCGGACGACATGTCCGGACGCGTGATCACCTACTACGAGCGCACGCTCGGCACGACGGTCAACGACGTCCAGCACATCGAGTCGCAATCGTTCCGCGGCTACGGCATCGTGAAGATCTTCTTCCAGCCGACCGTCGATATCCGCACGGCGACCGCGCAGGTCACGTCGATCTCGCAGACCGTGCTCAAGCAGATGCCGCCCGGCACCACGCCGCCGCAGATCCTCAACTACAACGCGTCGACCGTGCCCGTGCTGCAGATCGCGCTGACCAGCAACACGCTCGACGAACAGAAGCTCGGGGATTACGCGGTCAACTTCATTCGGCCGCAGTTGCTGTCGGTGCCCGGCGTCGCGATTCCGACGCCGTACGGCGGCAAGACACGTGAGGTGCAGATCGACCTCGACCCGCAGGCGCTGCAGTCGAAAGGGCTGTCGGCGCAGGACGTCGCGCACGCGCTCGCGCAGCAGAACCAGATCATCCCGGCCGGCACGCAGAAGATCGGCCGCTTCGAATACAACATCAAGCTCAACAACAGCCCGCTCTCGCTCGACGCGTTGAACGACCTGCCGATCAAGTCGGTCGGCGGCACGACGATTTATATCCGTGACGTCGCCCATGTGCGCGACGGCTACCCGCCGCAGGGCAACATCGTGCGCGTGGACGGCCACCGCGCGGTGCTGATGAGTATCCTGAAGAACGGCTCGGCATCGACGCTCGACATCATCGCCGGCGTGAAGGCGAAGCTGCCGCTGGTCGAACAGACGCTGCCGCCGGGCCTGAAGCTCGTCACGATGGGCGACCAGTCGACCTTCGTGAACGGCGCCGTCAGCGGCGTGGCGCGCGAAGGCATCATCGCCGCCGCGCTGACCTCGCTGATGATCCTGCTGTTCCTCGGCTCGTGGCGCTCGACGCTGATCATCGCCGCGTCGATCCCGCTGGCCGTGCTCTCGGCGATCGCGCTGCTCGCGGCCACCGGCGAAACGCTCAACGTGATGACGCTCGGCGGCCTCGCGCTCGCGGTCGGGATTCTGGTCGACGATGCGACGGTGACGATCGAGAACGTGAACTGGCACCTCGAACAGGGCAAGGACACGCGCACCGCGATCGTCGACGGCGCGAAGCAGATCGTGATGCCGGCGCTGGTCTCGCTGCTGTGCATCTGCATCGTGTTCGTGCCGATGCTGATGCTCGACGGCATCTCGCGCTTCCTGTTCGTGCCGATGGCCAAGGCGGTGATCTTCTCGATGGTGTCGTCGTTCGTGCTGTCGCGCACCTTCGTGCCGATGCTCGCGCAATACCTGCTCAAGCCGCACGCATCGGCCGGTCACGCATCGGGCGAACTGGCCGCGGTAATGGACCCGCACGCGGGCCATGCCGGCGCACACGACGTCCCGCCGTCGCGCAATCCGCTGGTGCGCTTCCAGCGTGCATTCGAGCGCCGCTTCGAGTCCGTGCGCGCGTCGTACCGAATCCTGCTGGGCCTCGCGCTCACGCGCCGCAAGCCGTTCGTCGTCGCCTTCCTCTGCATCGTGGCCGCGTCCTTCCTGCTCGCACCGTCGCTCGGTCGCAACTTCTTCCCGACCATCGATTCCGGCGAGATCGCGCTGCACGTGCGTGCGCCGGTCGGCACACGGGTCGAGGAAACCGCCGCCGAGCTCGACCGCATCGAAAACACGATTCGCGGCGTGATTCCGCCCGCGCAGTTGCGCGAAGTGATCGACAACATCGGTTTGCCGAACAGCGGGATCAACCTGACCTACAACAACAGCGGCACGCTCGGACCGCAGGACGGCGACATCCTGATCTCGCTGTCGCGAGATCACGCGCCGACCGCCGACTACGTGCACACGCTGCGCGAACGCCTGCCGCGCGCCTATCCGGGCACCACGTTCTCATTCCTGCCCGCGGACATCGTCAGCCAGATCCTCAACTTCGGCGCACCGGCCCCGGTCGACCTGCAGGTGGCCGGCCCCAACCAGCAGGCCAACCTCGCTTATGCGCACGAGCTGTACCGCAAGCTGCGCCTGATCGCGGGCGTCGCCGACCCGCGCATCCAGCAGGCCAGCACCTATCCGCAGTTCACGGTGACGGTCGACCGCACGCGCGCCGACCAGCTCGGCATCACCGAGCAGGACGTGACGAACTCGGTGGTCGCGACGCTGGCCGGCACCAGCCAGGTCGACCCGACCTACTGGCTCAACCCGCGCAACGGCGTGTCCTATCCGATCGTCGCGCAAACGCCGCAGTACCGGATGACCACGCTGTCGGCGCTGCAGAACCTGCCGGTCACCGGCGCGAACGGTCAGTCCCAGTTGCTGGGCGGCCTGGCCACGATCACGCGCGGGGTCGGCAACGCGGTGGTGTCGCACTACAACATCGAGCCGCTGTTCGACATCTACGCGACCACCCAGGGGCGCGACCTCGGCGCGGTCGCGACCGACATCGACGATGTCGTCAAGGCCACCGCGAAGGATCTGCCCAAGGGCTCGACGGTCACGCTGCGCGGCCAGGTGCAGACCATGAACGGCGCGTTCGCCGGCCTGCTGCTCGGCCTGGTCGGCGCAATCGTGCTGATCTACCTGCTGATCGTCGTGAACTTCCACTCGTGGGCCGACGCATTCGTGATCGTCTCGGCACTGCCGGCGGCGCTGGCCGGTATCGTCTGGATGCTGTTCACCACGCATACGCCGCTGTCGGTGCCGGCGCTGACCGGCGCGATCCTGTGCATGGGCGTGGCCACCGCCAACTCGATCCTCGTCGTCAGTTTCGCGCGCGAGCGTTTGGCCGAAACCGGCAACGCGCTGGCCTCCGCGCTCGAAGCCGGTTTCACGCGGTTCCGCCCGGTGCTGATGACCGCGCTCGCGATGATCATCGGCATGGCGCCGATGGCGCTCGGCCTCGGCGACGGCGGCGAGCAGAACGCGCCGCTCGGCCGCGCCGTGATCGGCGGCCTCGCATGCGCGACGATCGCGACGCTGTTCTTCGTTCCTGTCGTATTCAGCCTCGTGCACCGGCGCGATGCGCTCAAGCACGACGCGTCCCGCGCTTCCTCCCCTTCCGCGTCCGGAGCTTCCCATGTCCACTGAGATCGATATTAAGTCGCCGAAACGGCTGCCCAACCTCAAGCTCGTCGCCACGATCACCGCGCTGATCGCGGTCGGCATCGTGGCGACCGGCATCGTCGGCCGCGCGCACGCGAAACAGGAAATGGCGACCTGGTCCGCCGAACAAGCGGTGCCGACCGTGGTCGCGTACACGCCGTCGACCGGCGGCGACGGCGCGACGCTCGTGCTGCCCGGCCACCTGTCCGCATTCGAGAGCGCGCCGATCCACGCGCAGGTGTCGGGCTACCTGCATGCGTGGTACACCGACATCGGCGCGCACGTGAAGTCGGGGCAACTGCTCGGGCTGATCGATACGCCCGAGCTCGACCAGCAACTGCAGCAGGCGCGCGCCGACCTGCAGAGCTCGCTCGCCAACGAGAAGCTCGCCGCGTCCACGGCCGCGCGCTGGACCCGGATGCTCGCGCAGGATTCGGTGTCGCAGCAGGAAACCGACGAGAAGACCAGCGACCTCGCGGCCAAGCAGGCGATCGTCGCGGCCAACGAGGCCAACGTGCGACGCCTCGACGCGCTCGAGGCGTTCAAGCGCATCGTCGCGCCGTTCGACGGCGTCGTCACCGCGCGCAAGACCGACATCGGCCAGTTGATCTCGGCCGGCGGCGGCGCCGGCCCGGAATTGTTTGCGGTGTCCGACGTCCACCGGATGCGCGTCTACGTGAGCGTGCCGCAGAACGAGGCCGCCGCGATCCGGCCCGGCATGACGGCCACGCTGACCGTGCCGGAGCATCCGGGCGAGACCTTCCGTGCGACGCTCGCCGACACCGACGACTCGATCGCCGACTCGACCGGCACGCTGCTCGTGCAGTTGATGGTCGACAACTCCGCAGGCAAGCTGATTCCCGGCGAATACACCGAGGTGCATTTCGCGCTGCCGGCCGGCAGCACCCACGCGCTGACGATTCCGGCCAGCTCGTTGATCTTCCGGCAGGCCGGCCTGCAGGTCGCCGTGGTCGGCAAGGACGATCGCGCGATCTTCAAGCCTGTGACGATCGCGACCGATCTCGGCACGCACGTACAGATCGCGACCGGCCTCGCGCCGGACGACCGCGTGATCGACAATCCGCCCGATTCGCTCGCCGATGGCGACCCGGTCAGGCTCGCGGCGCCGGCCCGCACCGTCGCATCGGTCGCGCGCGATACGGAGCGTGCGCATGGCTAACCGGCTTCGGCTCTGCGCGATGCTCGCCGGCGTCGCGTTCCTGTCCGCGTGCTCGTTCGCGCCCGCCTATCACGCGCCGCAAACGGCGCTGCCCGCCAGCTTCAAGGAAGCCGGCGGCTGGCAGGCCGCGAAGCCGGCCGACCACATCGCGCGCGACGGCTGGTGGAAAGCGTTCCGCGATCCCGTACTCGACCGGCTCGAAGCACGGGTGGCCGCGGCCAACCCCGACGTGGCCGCGGCCGTGGCCCGCCACGACGAAGCGGCCGCGCTGTTCGATCAGGCACGCTCGGGCCTCTTCCCGACCATCGGTCTCGGCGCGCAGATCTCGAGCAACCGCCAATCGGCCACGCGGCCGCTGCGCGGCTCGAACCAGCCGAACGTCTATGGCGACAACACGCTCGACGCTGGCTTCGACTACGACCTCGACCTGTGGGGAAAAGTCCGCAACGAAGTCGCGGCCGGGCGCGCCGATGCGCAGGCCAGCGCCGACGATCTCGCGTCGGTGCGGCTGAGCCTGCAGGCCAGCCTAGCCAGCGCGTACTTCAGCCTGCGCGGGCTCGACCAGCAGCAACAGTTGCTGGCCGACACGATCGACACGTATCAGCGCGCGCTGCGCCTGACGATGAGCCGGCACGCGGGCGGCATCGCGTCCGATCTCGACGTGTCGCGCGCGCGGACGCAGCTCGATTCGGCCCGCGCGTCGGCCGAGGACGTACGGGCGCGACGCGCGCTCTACGAGCATTCGATCGCGACGCTCACGGGCGTACCAGCGTCGTCGTTCGCGCTGACGCCGGACCTGAACGCGGCGTATCTACCGACGATCCCGGCCGGCATTCCCGCGACGCTGCTGCAGCGGCGCCCCGACGTCGCGGCGGCCGAGCGGCGCATGGCCGCCGCCAACGCGAAGATCGGCGTGGTGCGCGCGGCGTTCTTCCCCGACGTCACGCTCGGGCTGGTCGGCGGCTACCAGAGCTCGGGCCTCGGCCACTGGCTCCGCGCGCCGAACGAGATCTGGTCGATCGGGCCCAGCCTCGCGCTGACGCTGTTCGACGGCGGCCGGCGCCAGGCGCTTACCGACCAGGCGCGCGCGCAACTGGCCGAGAACGGCGCGAAATACCGCGCGGTGGTGCTCGACGCGTGCCAGCAGGTGGAAGACAACCTCGCGCTCACGCATCACCTCGGCGACGAAGCCGATCGCGAACAGGAAGCGCTCGACGCGGCCGAACGCACGTTGCAGTTGTCGATGTCGCGCTATCGGGACGGCGTCGTCAGCTATCTCGACGTCGTGACGGCGCAGACCACCGAGCTCAATACGAAGATCGCGATGCTGGAGCTGGACACGCGTCGACAACTCGCGGCGGTGGGCTTGATCGCCGCGCTGGGCGGCGGATGGTCGACCGATGAAGCCCCACCCGGTACGCAGGCACCGGCCGCGACGATGGCTAGTTCAGCGAACTGAATCCCTTGCGACATGACGAGGCGTGTCGCATTTCAAGGCACCCGTCGCGATGACGGGTGCCGTTTTTTACATCAGCCCGGCCGCTCAGAACTTGTGACGGATACCGGCCGCGACGACGGCCTGACGATCGTTGCCTGACGCGGCCAGGTTGAAGATCCCCGCGTGGCCGAGCACCGCAACGCCGTCCGCACCCGTCACGCGCTGATACACGCCTTCCAGATAGAGGTCGGTGCGACGCGACAGCGCATAGTCGGCCTGCAGCATGAACTGGTTCCACTTCGGCGCGATGCCGCGGCCCGCATCGTCGAAGCGCCCCTGCGTGAACGTATAGGCGCCGCCCAGCGAGAGGGCCGGCGTGAGGAAGTAGCGCCCGTTCAGTTCGTAGTTGCTGAAGGTCAGCAACTGGCCGTTCACGCGGCCGTACGCGCCGCCCTGCGACAGCTCGCGCGGGTCGTTCAGGATCGTTCTGGTGTAGACGAAGCCGATCGCGGCATGGTCGAACGCATAGTGCGCGCCGGCGCCGAACGTGCGCCAGCGGCCGCCGGTCAGCATCGCATCGCCATCGGCGCTGCTCAGCGACCCGCCGGTGTTCTGCGGCGCGTCGACGCCGCCCGGCTGGTTCGACTGCAGGTACGCGACGGCGAGGTCGACCGGGCCGTTCACGTACTGCGCACCGACGCTGTACGCGTTGTCGTTGCTGAATCCGCCGCCTTGATTGCTGAAGCCGTACGCACCGCCGAACGTGAAGCCGCCGTAGTTCGCACTGCGGAACTTCACCGCGTTGTTCATCCGCGTGTCGTTGGCGAGGTTGTCGTTGTCGTACGGATGATCGACGAGGTTGCCGCCGAATCCCGACCCCGTCGCCGACAGCGGCGCGACGAAGTCGACCAGGAAATCGTACTGGCGGCCGAGCGTCACCGTACCCCACTGGCGGCTCGCGAGGCCCACCCACGCCTGGCGGCCGAATTCGTCGCCACCGTTGCCAAGCTTGCCGTTCGCGACGTTGAAGCCGTTCTCGAGGGTGAACACGGCGGCCAGCCCGCCGCCGAGATCCTCGTTGCCGCGCAGCCCCCAGCGCGACGTGCTGACGTTGCCGCTCTGGACACCGTAGACGGGCCCCGCGCCCGCGGCCGATTTCTGGTTGCTGATGTAGTCCAGGCCCGCGTCGATCGTGCCGTACAGCGTCACGCTGCTCTGCGCATGCGCCGCGCTCGCCAGCAGGCAGGCGACCGCCGCCGGAATTGCCAGATATTTCTTCATGATGGTTTCGTTGGAGTGGATCGGTCTGCTCGCATCGCCGGCCCGGGGCAACATGGCCGCTCGTGCGCGATGCGATGGCGCCCAATTTAGGCAGCGGGCGTGACAGCGCCGTTATCGAAACGGCCCGAAACATGAAACCCGCTTCATCCTAGCGACATACCGGTTTCACGTCCGCCGCGAATGCGCGCCGGTGCATGAATTTCTTTTCACGTTGCGTATGCCGATCCGCTAACGCCCCTCCTCTATGCTTGTCCTCAACCCGTGCACGACGCCGCTATCGACACGCCGCACCGGGGAGATGCCCATCCAATCATCATGAGGACTCCAGACATGAAAACCGCCAACATCGTCGCCGCCGCCATGCTTGCCGCAATCGGCACGCTGTCCGTTCCCGCGTTTGCGCTGACCGGCAGCCAGCCGATGCGGATGTCGCCCGCCGCCACCAAGGACGGCGCGCCCGGCACCCAGGCCGCCGGCCAGTGGGTGCCGCCCTACGGCCAGCCGATCCACGAAAAGACGCGCGCCGAGGTCCACGCCGAACTCGTGCAAGCCGAACAGGACGGGCAGCTCAAATACCTGAACTCCACGCTCTATTCGCATTGATGGGGGCGACCGTGCGGCCGGGCGCGATGCCCGGCTCGCGCCGCCAGCGGCGGCGCCTGTCCCCCGAATGGCTCGCCGTCCATGAAGCTGCTTCCGTTGCTCGCTCGTTCCGCCCGTCTCGCGCTCGTCGCGATTGCCGCCGGCGTCATGTTGTCCGCCTGTGCCGCCGCGCAGCCGGACGGCCCCGGCGACTGTGTCGGCCCGCCCGACTTCTGCATACCGTTCTTCGGCTCGTAAACGCATGACGGGCGCGCTGCCATCGGCAGTGCGCCCGTCAGTTCATTGCGCGGCCGAAACCGCGCGTTCATGCGTCCGGCAGCGTCACCTGGTAGCCATAGCGGCTCACCGTATCGATCCGGACGTCGGGCAGATGCCGCGCGAGCTTGCGGCGTAGCCGCGACACCACGAGATTGACGCTCGACGGATCGACATCCTCCTTGTCCTGCCAGACGTACCGGATCAATTGGTCGCGCGGCACTGGCGCGTTCGGATGGCGCATCAGGCATTCGAGCAACAGGAATTCCCGGCGCGTCACGGCGAGACGCAGTTTGCCGTCCGCGAGTTCGCGCGCCAGTGTCTCGACCGCGGACACCCCTGCGATCGAACGGCCCGCCTCGCGCGGCCCGGCCAGCCGCTGCAACGCCTGCAGGCGTTCGTGCAGCTCGATGAACGAATACGGTGCGCAGAAACACGCATCGGCGCCCGCGCGCAGCATATGGATGCGTTCGCGCGCCGACGCGTCGCCGATCAGCACCACGAGCGCGGCGCCGCCGCCGTCGGCCACGAAACGCGGCAGCATCGCCCTCAGCGCGACATCACCGCCGGGCTCGAACGCGGTCGCGACGATCGCGTCGAAAGCCTCCTGCGACGCAAGGAACAAGCCGTCGCGCAGATCGTCGGCGCGCGGCACGCTGTGCCCGCTTTCCTGCAGCGCCTTGTGCAGCCACGACGCTTCCGGATGCGGCGAAGTCACGAGCAGGATGCGCATCTCAATCGGCCTCGCGGCCGACATACGCCGACACGCGCAGCGTCGTCCGGCCGACCATCATCCCAGCGACCTCGGCCAGCATTCGATCGTCACGCGCGTGCCGGGCTCGGCATGGCCGATCCGCAGCGTGAAATCGTGCACGTTGACGACCGTCGACACGATGCTCAGGCCGAGGCCGGCACCCGCGAGATGCCCGGTACGGCGGCTGCGGTACCGGGACCGCAGCACCGCCTCGCGCTCGTCGGCTGCGATGCCCGGGCCATTGTCGATCACGTCGATGCGCGGGCCGGACGGCGTGTCATGCAGTTCCAGGCGCACCGTATCGCCCGACGTCGTGTACTTGAGCGCATTGTCGAGCAGGTTGCTCAGCGCCTCGAACAAGAGTGCGCGATCGCCGTGAATCCGCGCCACCGGCTCGACGGACTGCACGAAGTGGATCGCGCGGCTGTCCGCGAGCGGTTCGAACAACTGCCCGACGTCGATGACCAGATCCTCCAGCGACAGTTCCGCGAATCCGCCGCGCCGCTGCAAGGAACCGATTTCGGCGATACGCAGCATCGCCCGGAAACGATCGAGCAATACGTCGGTCTCGTGGCGTGCCCGCGAGACGAGACGCTCCAGCACGGCATCGTCGAGACGCTCCGCCCGCTGTGCCGCCTGCGCGAGCAGCGTGTGCACATGGGCGAGCGGTGTCCGCAAGTCATGCGCGATGCCGTCGCAGACCCCCTTTACCTCGTTCATCAGCCGCTCGATCTCCTCGAGCATATGGTTGACGAGATGGGACAACAGATCGATCTCGTCGTGTCCGCCGACCGGCAGCCGCTGGCCGAGGTCGCCCTGCGCAATACACTGCGTGATGCGCCGGACCTCCTTCAGACGCCGCATTTGCCGCACGCTGAGCATCAAACCGCCCACGACGCCGGTGCCAAGACAGAGCAGCCCGCCGCCCACCAGCGCCTGGATGATCGCCGCGCGGATGCGCAGGATGTGCGTGAGGTCGCGCCCGAGCACCAGCACGTCGCCGTTCGCACGCCGCTCCGCCATCGTGCGGACGACCGGCGGCACCTGGTCTCCCGCGATCGGCATCGTGTGATCGAGCGTCACGCCGCTGCGGTTCGGCCGCAGGCCGGCCGGCAACGCCAGCACATCGCCGGCGATATGCGTGCCGTTCGCGGTAAAGAGCCCGTAGTAGTTGGTATGCATCCGCTCGCGCTCGATCCGGTGCAGGATCGCGGCGGCAAGCTGGTCGTCCTGGATCGAATCGAAGTAGATCATCTGCCAATCGATCACCGTGTCGGTTTCCCGCTCCATGTCGTGCGTGATCACCGATGCGATGAAACCGAGCAGCAGCATCACCGACACGGAGAACGTCACGGTATAGACCGACACCAGCCGAAACGTACTCGAGTACCAGCGTCGCGCGGGTGCCGGCGGGACGTGATGCGCGGCCGACGCCGCGGTAGCCGGCTCAGCCAAGGCGATACCCCGCGCCGCGTACGGTCTGGATCATCTGCTTCGCATCGGATGGATCGATCTTCCTGCGCAACCGACCCATGTGCACTTCGATCAGGTTCGTGCCGGGATCGAAGTGATAGCCCCATACGGCCTCGAACAACATCGTCCGCGTAATGGTTTGCCCGGCATTGCGCATCATGTACTCGAGCACGCGGTACTCGGTCGGCAACAACACGATTTCCTCGCCGTCGCGAAACGCCTTGCGCGAGATCAGGTCGAGCTTGAGGGGGCCGACGACCAGCGTCGTGTCGAACGTGGCCGGCGCGGCCTGGCTCCGGCGCAGCAGCACCTCCAGGCGCGCGGCCATTTCCTCGGGATCGAACGGCTTGGTCAGGTAGTCGTCGCCCCCCGCACGCAGCCCGCGGACCCGTTCGTCGACATCGCCGAGCGCGCTCAGCATCAGCACGGGGGTGCGCACGCCGACGCTGCGCATCGTGGTCAGGATCGCGAGGCCGTCGACCACCGGCAGCATCCGGTCGAGCGTGATCACGTCGAACTCGTTGCCGAGCGCGCGGGCCATGCCATCGCGCCCGTTCGCCACCCATTCGACCGTAAAGCCGCGCCCCTCCAGCTCCGTGACTATTTCGTTCGCGGTGATTTCGTCGTCTTCGATCGTGAGGACGTGCGCGACGGCCGTGCCGTCCACGGCCGGCTTGTCAGGCGGGGCGGGCTCGTTGACCGGGGAAGCGGATGATGCCATGTACGATTCTCGTCTTCATCGAAGGGACGTATGCGCTTCGATACCCGACGGCCGAACGCGCTCGTGCAGAGCTTATGCGTGCACGCGTAAAAGATGCGCGCCGGCTTCGTGAAGAAAGTTTCATATCCGACAACATCACGTCCGTGTCGGCTTCGATCCTGGCTTATTTGACATTGCAACGGAGGCTGAAAACGACCCGGCATGCTCGCCTTTGCGACACGATTTCGTACCACGGCTCGCGACGCACGCGAGCCGCCGCGACCGGCTGCGAACGGTGCGCGGCAACGCGCGATCAGCGTGGGTGCGATCGTGTGCCGGTCGCGTCCGCACGATGCGACGCGAGATCACGTGCGGCATCGATCGCACGATCCCGCTGTTCGGCTTTCGCGTTCGCGAGCGTCACATCGGCGATCGCGAGCCCGGTTCCCTGCACCTTCGCGAACGCCGGCAGCGACGCACCCATCAACGCGACCAGCCCAGCCATGATGACCTTTGATTTCATTGCCTTACCCCCGTGTCCACCGCGCGGCGCGCGGCATCGATCGATCCATCGCTCGACGATACGCCGCCGCGCCTAACCATCCGGAAGCACGCGCATGAACGATTCTTTAACCTTCAATGCCTGCGGCAACCGGTGCATGGCCCGAGCCGGGCTTGCCTAAAACATGTTTCATCATCGCGCTGTCGTTTAGCTAGTCCGCCGTGCCTAATCTTCGCCTCGCGACCGACGCAGACACCCTGCCGTACGGCCTCTACTCAACGCTATCCAGGAGCCGAAGATGAATCATCCCGTCCGTTATCTCGTGTGCGCCGCCATGCTCGCATTGAGCGTCTCCGCGCATGCCGGGACGAAGCTCACGTCCGCGCAATGTCATGACTATCCGTTCGTGCATGCGAACGGCCCGGTCTCCCACCGGCAGCTCGTCAACGAACTGAACGAACTGGAGTCCGTCGGCTACAACCCGTCGTCCGGAGACGAGAGCAGCTATCCCGACGATATCGATTCGGCACAGGCGCGCCTGATGCAGAAGTACCAGCACGATTGTGCCGGGGCGGCCAATACCGTCGCGTCGAGCGGCAACTGAATCGTCCGCTGCACCCGTTCTCCGAGTTTGCGCGCGAGCCCTCGTGGCCGCGCGCGTTTTTTCGGGTAGCCTCGACATTCCGTGCCGATATGTCGACGCTTCACGCGAATAAATCTTCATGTCAATCGTCGAAAGATAGAAAACAACACATCGCAAGGCGTTCGATCGTCATGCGACTCCAAGGCATCCCACCTTTCCGCGTGAGATCCCTCGGCGCATGACACTTTCGAATACTGAAAAATAGTCTTTCCATGCACGTTGCGGCGACCGCTTTTCCTCTGCCTACACTGCCTCGTCCGCCGAGATCGCATTCCGGGACGACATCGAAGTCAGCGCCATCCAGCGCCGACTGCCCCACCCCACCGTCAGAGGAACTAAATGAAACGTCGATCGAAGAAACTGCCCTGGTACGTATTCGCGCCGGCACTCCTGCTCGCAGGCACGGCGCACGCCCAGCAGAGCATCACGCTATACGGGCTGATAGACGAAGGCCTCAACTTCACGAGCAATGCAGGCGGTCATCGCGCCTGGCAGATGTCGAGCGGAGACACATTCGGCAGCCGATGGGGCTTGAAAGGCAGTGAAGACCTTGGCGGCGGCGACAAGGCCATCTTCCAGCTCGAAAACGGCTTCAACGTGAACAGCGGCAAGCTCGGTCAGGATTCGAGCATGTTCGGCCGTCAAGCGTTCGTGGGCCTGTCGTCGTCACGGTATGGCACGCTCACGCTCGGACGCCAGTACGATACCAGCGTCGACGCGCTCGGCTTCGGCGGCATCACGGCGGCCGGCAACTGGGCCGGCGACATCGCGACCCACCCGTTCGACAACGACAATACGGACTGGGATTTCCGCGTCAACAATGCCGTCAAGTACGTGACCCCGACATACCGCGGACTCACCGCGGAAGCAATGTACGGCTTCAGCAACCAGCCCGGCGGATTCTCGAACAATCGCGTCTGGGGCGCCACGCTGAACTACCAGAGCGGCAACCTGACTGCGGCGGCGTCCTACCTGAAGCTCAACAATCCCGGGCTCGCGGCGGGTGGCGCGGTCAACAGTGGCGATCTCTTCAACGGCTCGTCGCAGCAGGACATCGGCGTAGCGGCTTCCTACCAGTTTACCCACGTACTCGTCGGCGCCGCGTGGTCCCATGTCGATGTCTACAACCCCGCCGGCAATGCGTGGATCGACAATACCGCCCTGCAAAACGGCGCGACGTGGAACGCTTGGAAATTCGACAACTTCGAACTCAATGCTCAGTATTACTTTACTCATGCCCTCTGGCTGGGAGCGTCCTACACGTTTACCATCGCGCATCTGTACACGTCCGACACGAAATATGTCCCCAAGTGGCACCAGATCGGCATGATGCTCGACTATGACCTGAGCAAGCGCACTTCGCTGTATCTGCAAGGCGCGTGGCAGCATGTCGTCAGCGCCCGTACCGGGACCAGCTTTGACGATGCCCAGATCGTGGACGCGTCGGCTGGCGCGTCGTCAGGGCCAAACCAGATGGTCTATCGCATGGGCATGGTGCATCGCTTCTAACCCGTCAGAGTCCCGCACCGGAACCCGCTCGGCGCGGCTTCGGTGCGGGCGCCGGTGAGTCGATCGAAACCGCTGCGAATTCCCTTCAGGAATTCGCCCGATTACACCCGGGCGCATGCACTCAGCCTTCGTGTGGAATACCTTCGATCGGGCACTCCGGCGTACCAGGCGTTGTGCGCGTGAGCGCTTCGACACGGCGACGCGTGGCGTCCGGATCCGTAATCCAGTCGCGATAGAACCCGAACGGGCACTCCGCGACGCCGTTCACGCCGTCGCCGGAGTTGATCGTGCCGGTGTACCCGCGATGCAGCAGCTTGTATAGATGATTCTGCGACTGCATGTTGCGCCGCGCGTCGCGAATCATGCCGAGCGACAGCTCCGCATACTGCACGCCCATTTCCTCCTCGCCGCATTCGCCGAGCGTGCGCCCGTCGAACCCGACGATCGCCGAATGGCCGAAGTACGAATACACGCCGTCCCAGCCGGTGGCGTTGGCCACTGCGACGTAGGTGTTGTTCATCCACGCCATCGCCTTCGCGACCATCACCTGCTGCTCTTTCGCCGGGTACATATAGCCCTGGCAGCGCACGATCAGCTCGGCGCCATTCATCGCGCAGTCGCGCCAGATCTCCGGATAATTGCCGTCATCGCAGATGATCAGGCTGATCTTGAGGCCCTTCGGGCCGTCCGTCACATAGGTGCGGTCGCCCGGATACCAGCCTTCGATCGGTGTCCACGGCATGATCTTGCGATACTTCTGCACGATCTCGCCGCGATTGTCGATCAGCACGAGCGTGTTGTACGGTACCTTGTGCGGATGCGCTTCGTGGCGCTCGCCCGTGATCGAAAACACCCCCCACACGTTGGCCTTGCGGCATGCCGCCGCGAAGATATCCGTCTCTTCGCCGGGGATCGTCGACGCCGTATCGAACATCTCCTGACGGTCGTACATGATGCCGTGGGTCGAATACTCGGGGAACACCACGAGATCCATGCCCGGCAAACCCTGCTTCATGCCGACCACCATGTCGGCGATACGGCGCGCGTTGTCGAGCACCTCCGCCTTCGTGTGCAGACGCGGCATCTTGTAGTTGACCACCGCGACACCCACACAATCGCGGCTACTCGAAATATCACCATGTCGCATGACGCTTTCCTCCTCGAACACGTACACGTTGACGCCGCGCGCGACGGCCGCTGCTTCCAGGCATCGACTCGCGCGCGGCACACCTTAGTGGCTGATCATCCACGGCCGTCCCGCCGGCCGCTTGAGGCCGTCCGACGCCGTGCCTGCAAGCTTCGCCGCGCCGCCCGAACAGCAACTGCAACCGGCCCGATGGCGCAGTGGCGGCCCGTCGCCGGACTGACGCGGCGCGTGCGCGGCACGCTCGTTGGTCGCGTGTGCGGCACGGCGTGCCCCGCCCATCAGCGCGAGCGAGGGCGCGCTGACGACACGGTCGCCTTGCGCGCCGCAGTCGGGGCAGCAGCTTGGTTGTTCGCGATCCGCGATGCGGCGCATGACGGAGAACGGCCCGCAGCTTGCGCATTCGAAGTCGTAGATTGGCATGACGGCCTCCTGTTCTTGCGTGATTTCAGTGTGTCGCTCACGCCTTCGCGAGATCCGGCGAACACGGCAGATCCACCCCGCCCTGGATGTACCGGATCGGGCCGTCGGCATTCGGGCGAATGTCGAAGTCGAAGATCTGCGTGGGCAGCCACAAGGTCGCGCATGCGTTCGGAATGTCCACCACGCCGCTGATATGCCCCTGCACCGGCGCGCAGCCCAGCAGTGAATACGCCTGCGCGCCCGAATAACCGAATTTCTTCAGATACTCGATGGCGTTCAGACACGCCTGGCGATACGCGGTGGTGACGTCGAGATAATGCTGGCCGCCCTGCTCGTCGACGGAAATGCCCTCGAAAATCAGGTAGTCGTTATAGGTCGGCGTGATCGGGCTGGGCTGAAAGACGGGGTTGCGGATACCGTATTTCGCCATGCCGCCCTTGATGAGATTCACGCGCATATGCACCCAGCCGGCCATTTCGATCGCGCCGCAGAACGTGATCTCGCCGTCGCCCTGGCTGAAGTGCAGGTCGCCGACCGACAGGCCCGCGCCATCCACGTACACCGGGAAAAACACCTTCGAGCCGCGCGACAGATCCTTGATGTCGCAATTGCCGCCATGCTCGCGCGGCGGCACCGTGCGCGCGCCTTGCGCGGCGGCCTGGTCGCGCGCGTCGCCCGCGAGCTTGCCCATGTGCGCGGTGGCCGCGAACGGCGGATTCGCGAGCGGCGGCACGCGCTCCGGCGCAGTGGCGATCAGGCCGGTTTCGCGCGCGTTCCAGGTTTCCAGCAGAGTCGGATCGGGCAGGCAGCCGATCAAGCCGGGGTGAATCAGGCCCGCGAAATTCACGCCCGGAATATGGCGCGAGCTCGTGTAGACACCATGAAAATCCCAGATCGATTTCTGCGCGCTGGGGAAATGATCGGTGAGAAAGCCGCCGCCGTTCGTCTTCGAAAAGAAGCCGTTGAAGCCCCATTGGCTATCGGCCTTCGCGCCGATGTCGAGCAGGTCGACCACCAGCAGGTCGCCGGGCTCCGCGCCGTGCACGCCCACCGGGCCGGACAGAAAGTGCACGATCGACAGGTCGATGTCGCGCACGTCGTCGGCGCTGTCGTCGTTCTTGATGAAGCCGCCGGTCCAGTCGTAGGTTTCGAGGATGAAATCGTCGCCGGGCTTGACCCAGCAGGCCATCGGAATGTCGGGGTGCCAGCGATTGTGCACCTGTTCGTTTTCGTAGGCCGACTGGTTCAGATCGACCTTGATGAGAGTCTCGGGCATGACGTTCGCTCCTTGGGTTCGCGGATTGACATACGGCGCGGCGCGCGAACGCCGCGCCGCGCTCAGACGGACAGGTACTCGCGGATGCGGTCGGTGTCGCCCGCATCGCGCGTACTTTGGTGCACGAAGCGCCCACCCTCGATCACGAACAGGCGGTCGGCCACGTCGAGCGCGAAGCTCAGCACCTGCTCCGACACGACGATGGCGATATTGCGGCTCGTGCGAATCTGGTTGAGCGCCTTGGCGATGTCCTTGATGACGGACGGCTGGATGCCTTCGGTCGGCTCATCGAGCAGCAGCACTTTCGGGTCGGTCGCGAGCGCACGCGCGATCGCGAGTTGCTGTTGCTGGCCGCCCGACAGATTGCCGCCCTTGCGCTTTCTCATGTCGAACAGCACCGGAAACAACGCGTAGAGCTCGTCGGGCACGCGTTGGCTCGGTGCGTTTTCGAGGCCCGTCTGGATGTTTTCCTCGACGGTCAGCGACGCGAAAATCTGCCGTCCTTGCGGCACGTAGCCGATGCCCTTCGACACGCGGCGGTAGCTCTCGTCCTTCGAGACGTCGGCGCCGGCCACGCGCACCGTGCCGCGATTGGCGGGCAGCATGCCGATCAGCGCCTTGAACAGCGTCGTCTTGCCCATGCCGTTGCGGCCCATCACGGCCACGCTTTCGCCTTGCGCGACGGCAAAGTCGATGCCGTGCAGCACCTCGCTCTGGCCGTAGCTGACGACGAGATCGTCGACTTCCAGCATGATGTGTTCTCCGTGTTGTCGTCCGGTGGCGGACTCAGTGGCCCAGGTAGACGTCGATCACGCGCGGGTCGGCCTGCACCTGCGCCATCGGGCCTTCCGCGAGAATCTTCCCCTGATGCATGACCGTGACCTTGTGCGCGATGCGCTCCACGAAAGCCATGTCGTGCTCGATCACGATCATCGAGCGATTGCGGCAGATGCGGTCGAGCAGTTCGGCCGTCAGTTCGCGCTCGCGCACGCTCATGCCCGCGATCGGTTCGTCGAGCATCAGCAGTTCGGGGTCCTGCATGAGCAGCATGCCGATTTCGAGCCACTGTTTCTGGCCGTGCGAAAGCAGCCCGGCTTCCATATCGAGTGTGGCGGAGAGGCCGATTTCATCGGCCACGTCGCGCACGCGATCGGCCACTTCGGTATCCTCGCGATAGGCGAGCGCGCCGAACACGCTGCGGCCGCGCGGAAACGACACTTCGAGGTTCTGCGCGACGCTCAGGTTTTCGTAGATCGACGGCGTCTGGAACTTGCGGCCGATCCCTTGACGCACGCGGCGGAATTCCGCAAGACGCGTGATTTCCTCGTTGCGGAACTTGATGCTGCCCGCCGTTTCCTTCGTCTTGCCGCAGATGAGATCGAGCAGCGTGGTCTTGCCCGCGCCGTTCGGGCCGATCACCACCCGCAGCTCGCCGCGTTCGAGATAGAGATTGAGCGAATCGATCGCCTTGAAGCCGTCGAACGACACGGTCAGGTCTTCGATCGCGAGCAGAAAGTCGGTATTGCTCATGCTTCACGCCTCCTTGTTCGCCACGCCGAGCAGCCGCCGCACGCGCGGGCGCACATGCTCGTCGTAGAGGCCCGCCAGCCCGTTCGGAAACACCATCACCACGCCGATGAACATCGCCGCCATCAGATAGAGCCAGAGGTTCGGAAAGCTCTCCGAGAACCAGCTCTTGCCGAGATTGACGAGGATCGCGCCGTACACCGCGCCGACCAGCGACATGCGCCCGCCGATGGCCGCGTAGATCACCATTTCGATCGACGGCACGATGCCGACGAACGACGGCGACATGAAACCCACCTGCAGCGTGAACATCGCGCCGCCGATGGCCGCGAGCATCGCCGCGAGACAGAACGCGAACACCTTGAACATCGCGACGTCGTAGCCCGAGAAGCGCACGCGGTCTTCCTTGTCGCGCATCGCGAGCAGCAGCGTGCCGAGCTTGCTGCGCTGAACCCAGCGGCCGACGAGCAGCGCACCGATCAACAGCGTGGCGTTCACGAAATACAGCACGAGCTTCGCGTGATCGGTGCGGATGTCCCAGCCGAGCAGCGTGCGCAGATCGGTGATGCCGTTCACGCCGCCCGTATAGCCTTGCTGGCCGATGATCAGCACCGAGAGGATCAGCGCGACCGCCTGCGTGATGATCGCGAAGTACACGCCGCCCACGCGCCGCTTGAACATCGCGTAGCCGATCACGAACGCGAGCGCCGTCGGCACGACGAGCACCGCGAGGATCGAGAACGGCAACGAGTGAAACGGCTTCCACCACGTGGGCAGCGCGGTGAGCTGGTTCCAGTCCATGAAGTCGGGAATGCCGGGCGTAGTCTGCGTGTGCGTGGCGGCCGGATCGGACGCCTCGAGCTTGAGAAACATCGCCATCGCGTAACCGCCGAGGCCGAAGAACACGCCCTGGCCTAGACTGAGCACCCCGCCGTAGCCCCACGCGATCACGAGGCCGATCGCCACGAACGCATAGGTCAGGTACTTGCCCATCAGGTTCAGGCGGAACGTGTCGAGCGCGAGCGGAAACACGACCACGATCAGCAGCGCGAGCAGCACGATGCCCGCGTAGCCCGACGCGTCGAGCCGCGCGACGCGAGCGCGCCAGCCGGCCGGCGGCGCGCCCGGGCGGGATCGCGGGGATACGGTGCCCGCCGCGGGTTGGATGGGTTCCATGTCCATCTCTCCAGTCGAATGAAGCTGTGAATGACGCGCGTTCATCGACGCACGCTTAAACGCGCCGCACCTTCGACGCGAACAGGCCCTGCGGGCGCAGCATGAGAATCACCACGACGGTGAGCAGCGTGAGCACGCGCGCTATCGATCCCGACAGGAAGAACTCGCTGATCGACTGCATCTGCGCGATGCCGAACGCCGACGCCACGGTACCGAGCAAGCTGGCCGCGCCGCCGAACGTCACGACGAGAAACGAATCGACGATATAGAGCGAGCCGCTCGTCGGTCCCGTCGAGCCGATGGCCGTGAAGGCCGCGCCCGCCACGCCCGCGATGCCGCAGCCGATCGCGAACGTCATGCGATCGGTGCGCCGCGTGTTGATGCCCGCCGCGTTCGCCATCGGCCGGTTCGCGACCGTGGCGCGCACGCGCAAGCCCCACCGCGAGCGATAGAGCGCGAGCAGCAGGCCGCCCGTCATCAGCAGCGCGAGGCCCATCACGAACATGCCGCTCACCGGAATGTCGAGGCCGGGCGTAGGTTCCCACGAACCCATCAGCCAGTCGGGCAGCGCCGGACTCACCTCCTTCGGCCCGAAGGTCGAGCGGAACACCTGCTGCATGCCGAGGCTCAGGCCCCAGGTGGCGAGCAGCGTGTCGAGCGGGCGCTTGTAGAGATGGCGGATCAGCGCCCATTCGGCGAGCCAGCCCGCCGCGAAGGCCAGCGCGAACGCCGCGACAATCGCGAAGAAGAAATACACGGGCGTGAGCGCGTGCCAGACGTTCTGCGAAAACCACGAAAACAGGTAGACCGTATAGGCGCCGATCGTCATGAATTCGCCGTGCGCCATGTTGATCACGCCCATCTGGCCGAAGATCACGGCGAGCCCGAGCCCCATCAGGAGCAGGACGCTGAAGAGGCTCAGACCGGCGAAGCCCTGCATCAGCGTGATGTTGAAAATATCGGTAGCGGACATCGAACGCTCCTCGCGCGGCGGCGTCATCGGCCGCCGCGCCGCTGCGGTTGACGGATTACATGTAGCCCTTGGGGAACGGATTCGGCTGGATCGGCTGCTCCGACTGCGCGACGACCTTGAACTGGCCGTCCGCCTGGCCCTGGCCGATCAGCGAGCGGCTCCACAGATGGTGGTTCGCATCGACCTTCGCGTAGCCTTGCGGCGCGTTCGCCACTTCGATGCCGGCCGAATGCGCGACCACCTTGTCCACGTCGAAGCTGCCCGCGCGCTCGCACGCAGCCTTCCAGATCCACGGGCCGAGATAGGCGGCCTGGGTCACGTCGCCGATCACCGACTTCTGGCCGTAGCGCGCCTTGAACGCCACGACGAACTTCTTGTTGTTGTCGTTATCGAGCGACTGGAAGTACTTCATCGACGAATAGAAGCCCGCGAAGTTGTCGCCGCCGATGCCGAGCACTTCGTCCTCGGTCACCGACAGCGTCAGCAGGAACTGCTTCTGCGGCGTGATGCCCGCGGCCTTGAGCTGCTTGTAGAACGCCACGTTCGAGCCGCCCACCACGGTCGCGAAGATGCAGTCCGGGCGCGCCAGCTTGATCTTGTTCATCAGCGACGCGAATTCGGTCGTGCCGAGCGGGTAATACTCCTCGCCCACCACCTTCGCGTGCAGATGCTGTTCGATATGACGGCGCGCGATCTTGTTGGACGTGCGCGGCCAGATGTAGTCGGAGCCGATCAGGAAGAAGGTCTTGGCCTTCTTCGTGTTCGAGGCCCAGTCGAGCGCCCAGACAATCTGCTGGGTCGCTTCCTGGCCCGTGTAGAACACGTTCTTCGACTGTTCGAGGCCTTCGTAGAAGGTCGGGTAATACAGCAGGCCGTTGTCCTTCTCGAACACCGGCAGCACCGCCTTGCGCGAGGCCGAGGTCCAGCAGCCGAACACGGCCGCGACGTGGTCGTTCTCCAGCAGCTTCTTCGACTTTTCGGCGAAGGTCGGCCAGTCGGACGCGCCGTCTTCCTGGATGATCTGGATCTTGCGGCCCAGCACGCCGCCCATCGCGTTGATCTGTTCGATGGCGAGGCGCTCGGCCTGGATCGAGCCGGTTTCGGAAATCGCCATCGTGCCCGTGGCCGAGTGCAGTTGGCCGACCGTCACCGTGGTGTCCGTGACCGCGAGGCGCGTGGTGTTGACCTTCGCCGTGGGCGGCGTCTGCGCATACGCGCCGCGCGGCAGGCCCAGCGCCATCAGCGGCGCGGCGGCGAGACCGCCGAGCATTTTCCGGCGCAGCGGCGAAGGCATCCGGGCATCGTCATCGAATCGATCGTCTGCTGACATCACGTTCTCCTTATCGGGTGCCCGGCGCGGGTCGCTGCGGGCTGGGTCGAGGTTGGACGCAATGTAGGAAGCCAATTTGAGGATCGGAATACGTCAATCGACGTATTCCCGGTGCGCGGGCTGGAATGTAATTTGCATTGCAGGGCGCTCCTGAGCGGCGTGGTCCGCCGTTGTGCCGTCCGCGCCCCGCTCGTGCCGCTTTCGCACCATTTCGGATCATCGTCATGTCCCAGAGTCACCCGTCAGTGGGCGCGCCCGGTACGCAACGCATCGTCAAGGTGCGCCGCGACTACAACGCCTGGGTCGGCGACGAAACCCTCGAGGACTATGCGCTGCGCTTCACGCCGCGCTCGTTCCGGCGCTGGTCGGAGCTGCGCGTGGCCAATACGGCGATCGGCGCGGTGTCGTTTCTGGTGCTGGAAGCGATCGGCGGCAGTCTCGTCGTCAATTACGGCTTCACGAACGCGGTCTGGGCCATTGCGGCCGTCTCCGTGCTGATCTGGCTCACCAGCTTGCCCATCAGCTATTACGCGGCGCGCTACGGCGTGGACATGGACCTGCTCACGCGCGGCGCGGGCTTCGGCTATATCGGCTCGACGGTCACGTCACTGCTGTATGCGGTGTTCACGTTCATTTTCTTCGCGCTCGAAGCGGCCATCATGTCGCTCGCGCTTCAGCTGTATTTCCATATTTCGCTGGCGATCGCCTACGTCGTGAGTTCGCTCGTGGTGATTCCGATCGTCATGTTCGGGATCACGCTGATCAACCGCCTGCAAAGCTGGACGCAGCCGCTGTGGCTCGTCCTGTTCGTGCTGCCCTACGCAGCCGTGCTGTGGCGCCATTCCGACCTGATCGCGCAATGGACCACCTTCGCGGGCTTCGCGCCGCAAGGCCGCGCTTTCAGCCTGATCGCGTTCGGTCAAGCGTCGACGGTCGTGTTCGCGCTGATCGTGCAGGTGGGTGAACAGGTGGACTATCTGCGCTTCCTGCCGCCGCTCACCGCGAAGAACCGCACGCGCTGGTGGTTCGCGTTGCTCTCGACGGGGCCGGGCTGGATCGTGCCCGGCGCGCTCAAGATGCTGGGCGGCGCATTGCTCGCCTTCATCGCGCTGCAGTACGAAGTCGATTCTGCCCACGCCACCCAGCCGACGCAGATGTACCTCGTCGCCTATCATCTGCTGCTCGATCCGTTGGGGCTCGCGAGCTGGGCGCTGCCCGCGATGACGCTGTTCGTGATCGTCTCGCAGTTGAAGATCAACGTGACCAATGCCTATGCGGGCTCGCTCGCGTGGTCCAATTTTTTCGCGCGGCTCACGCACAGCCATCCGGGCCGCGTGGTATGGCTCGTGTTCAACGTCATGATCGCGTTGCTGCTCGTCGAAATGGGCGTGTTCGATGCGATCGCCAAGGTGCTGTCGCTCTACGCGAACATCGCGATCGCGTGGATCGGCGCGTTGTTCGCCGATCTCGTCATCAACAAGCCGCTCGGCTATAGCCCGCGACATATCGAGTTCAAGCGCGCGCATCTCTACGACGTGAACCCCGTGGGCGTCGGTGCGATGCTGATCGCGGCCGCCGTCGCGATGCTCGCGCACAGCGGCCTGTTCGGCGTGCTCGCCCAGGCGATGTCGTCGTTCATCGCGTTCGGTGCGGCGTTCGCCTGCGCGCCGCTGCTCGCGGTACTCACCCGCGGCCGCTATTACATTGCCCGCGCCGCGCAACCGACCGGCGACGCCACTTCGCTGCGCTGCGCGATTTGCGAAAACACCTTCGAACCCGACGATACGGCGCATTGCCCGGCCTATGGCGGCACGATCTGCTCGCTGTGCTGCTCGCTCGATTCGCGCTGCCACGATCGCTGCAAGCCGCACGCACGCTTCGCGTCGCAGGCCGACCGCGCGCTGCATCGCGTGCTGCCGGGCGCGCGGCTCGGCCCCGCCGCGCTGCGCCTCGTTCACTATGCGAGCCTCGTGCTGGCCATGCTCGCGGTGCTGGGCAGCGTGCTCTATCTGATCTGGGCGCAGAGCGCGACTTCGATGCGCGCCGCCGGGCCATCGATCGCTCATGCGCTTTCGGGCAGCTTTCTGAATATCTTTCTCGCGCTCTCGCTGGTGGGCTGCATCGCGGCCTGGTGGTTCGTGCTGGAGCGCGAAAACCGCCGCGTCACGCAGGAAGAGTCGCAGCGGCAAAACGAATTGCTGATGCTCGAAATCGACGCGCATCAGAAAACCGACGCGGCGCTCAAGCGCGCGACCGCCGCCGCGGAATCGGCCAACCAGGCCAAGAGCCGTTACGTGTCCGGCTTGAGCCACGAGCTGCGCACGCCGCTGAACAGCATTCTCGGCTACGCACAGTTACTGCTGCAGGCGAAGGAAGAACTCACGCCCATGCGCTACAACGCCGTGCGCACGATCCATCGCAGCGGCGAGCATCTGCTCGCGCTCGTCGACGGCCTGCTCGACATCGCGCGCATCGAGGCGGGCAAGCTTCAGTTGAACGTCGCCAAGGTATCCCTCGCCGATTTCGTCGCGCACCTGACGTCGATGCTGCGTCCGCAGGCGCTCGAAAAGGCGCTCGCCTTCGACGTGCAGACAGTCGGTCGGCTGCCCGCCACCGTGCGCACCGACCAGAAGTGCATGAGCCAGATCCTCACCAACCTGATCGGCAATGCGATCCGCTTCACGTCGAGCGGCACGATCACGCTGCGCGTCAGCCACGTGCTCGATACGCTCAAATTCGAGGTGATCGATACCGGCCCCGGCATCCCGCCCGCCGAACTGGAGCGCCTGTTCCTGCCGTTCGAACGCGGCGAAGCGGCCCATGCGTACGATCACGGCGCCGGTCTCGGGCTCACGATCTGCCGCCTGCTCACGCAAGCGCTCGGCGGCAGCCTGGAAGTGGACAGCGAAGTCGGGCACGGCACGCGCTTCGTGGTGCGCCTGTTCGCCCCGGCCGTCGACGCGGCGGCCGAAACCCACGCCGAACTCGCGTCGATTCGCGGCTATACGGGCGCGCGCCGCACCATTCTCGTGGTGGACGACCTCGACGATCAGCGCGACATCGTCGTGCAATTGCTCACGCCGCTCGGCTTCGACGTCGCTGAAGCCGCCAGCGGCACCGATGCGCTGCGCTGGCTGGCGATGCACACGGCCGACGCGATCATCATGGATATTTCGATGCCGCTGATGGACGGTTACGAAACCAGCCGCCTGATCTCCGAGAATCAGTTGTCGAACGCGCCCATCGTGCTGCTCTCCGCGAACGCATTCGCCGACGACCGCGATCGGGCGAGCGCGACCGGATGCAAGGGCTATCTGGTGAAACCGCTGCAGGTGAATCTGCTGCTCGACAAGCTCGCGCAACTGCTGGCGCTCGACTGGATCGCATCGGACGCCGGCGCCAGCGCGCGACCGGCGGCGACACAGCCGCCCACGCCCGCCGTGTGGCCACGCGAGCTCATCGAACATCTGCATGCGCATCTCGAAGTCGGCTACGTACAGGGCGTGATCGAAGCGCTCGACGCTGCCCGCGAGGCCCGGCCCGGATTGCGGGATCAAATCGACGCGTTGCGCTCGTTGGCGGAACGTTTTCAGCTAAGGGAACTCGAGCATGAACTTGACCGACTCGCGCGCGGCGCGAACGCGTGACCCGCACACCACGATCGCGGCCTCCCCGATCGCCGGCGACCCGGCCGCGTGGCTGCGCGAAGGGCCCATGATCCTGATCGTCGACGACACGCCGGAGAACCTCGCCTTTCTTTCCGACACGCTGCAGGCGCACGGCTACGTGGTGATCGTCGCGCTGTCCGGCGAGGATGCGCTCAAACGCCTCGCGCGCGTGACACCCGACGTGGTGTTGCTCGACGCGATGATGCCCGACATGGACGGCTTCGAAACATGCGTGCGGATCAAGCAGGATGGACGCCACGAGCATCTGCCCGTCATCTTCATGACTGCGTTGACGGAGAGCGAACATGTCGTACGCGGCTTTCGTGTAGGCGGCATCGATTACGTGACCAAGCCGGTGCAGCCCGAGGAATTGTGCGCACGCATCGGCGCCCATGTACGGCGTTCACGTGCGCAGTTGTACGCGGAGGCGGCACTGTCGCTCGACACGCGCGCGGCGCTGATCGTCGGCGCGGACGGCACGATTCGGTGGCAGAGCCCGCAGGCTGCGCGTCATATCGCTGCATACACGACCGCGCATGACGCCCCCGCCGATGCCCGGCAACCCACGACCGCACGCGATACCGACGCGCCGACGCAGCTGCCCGCGCTACTGCGCACGTGGTTCGTCGACTGGCTCGCGCGCGGCGCCCCGGGCGACGCCGTGCACGAATTCAGCTCGGGCCCGATACGCCGCTCGGCCAGCGCGACGCGCGGCCCGGAACCGGGCGAATGGATCGTGATCCTCAAGGAAAGAGACGACACCGTGCATTGCAATGCACTCGCCGAACGCTTCGGCTTGACCATGCGGGAGGCCGAAGTGCTGCTCTGGGTGTCGCACGGCAAGACGAACCGCGATATCGGCGACATTCTGGGCATCGCCGCGCGCACGGTGAACAAGCATCTCGAACACCTGTTCCGCAAGCTCCATGTCGAGACCCGTGCGGGCGCGGCCGCCGCGGCGATCAAGATGCTCGAGCGCACGTGACAGGGCGGCATCGCCGGATCGTCAACTTGCCGCACCCTTATCGGGCCGCCCGCCGGGGCATAATTTCGTAAACTTGATCTTTTGCTCTGATTCTGGATAATTGTTCATGCCCCGGGCGACATGCGTCCTGTAGCGCGCGCCACGAGGCCATAGCCCGCCAGCCCCTCTCGGCTGGCCTCCCCTGTTTCGGCGCCTGACCTGTTGGTCCGCCGAAATACCGTCACGATTCCACCGGGCAACGGCGGAATCGTTCGCCTGCCACGCAGGCCGTGAAGCGCCAGAGGAGACACTGGCGCCTTGCTCCAAAGTGCGGCTCCAGATCGTGCTCAACCAGAGGAATCGTCGCGCCTTCGACCCAAACCGGTTTGGATGGGCCGTGAGCGATTTCCCTACTCGGTGACCGACATGACGAAGCAATCACCCCCCGTACAAACCGGAAGTCCCTCCTGTCGGCGCGTTCCATCTGCCCGACGCGGCGGCACGCCGCCCGGCCACATCCACGCGCTCGCCTGAGCGCCCGTTCGCGACTTCCCGCTCCGCGACTTCAGCGACGCATTGCCGCACGTGCGGCAACGCCTGTTACCGGAGTGGGCACATGCCGTCACGTTACGCGTTCGTTCGCCCGTGCGACGAGCCGCACCACAAGGAAAACCGTCATGGCTTCTGATTCCGCCCTTCCCGACACACCCGCGGCCCGCCCCCGGCCCACCCCGTCCGCCTACATGCGCACCGTCGCATCGATCGCGGCGATCGCCGGCGGGCTCTACGGATACGACACCGGCATCATTTCTGGCGCCCTGCCCCTCATCGCGCGAGACTTCGGCCTCGACTACCGCGCACAGGAGCTCGTCGCCGCGGCGATCCTGCTCGGCGCGGTGATCGGTGCGCTGGCCGGCACCCGCATGTCGGCCGCATTCGGACGCCGCAAGACCATTACGATCGTCTCGGCGATCTATGCGGCCGGCGTGCTGGCTGCCGCCCTCTCGCCCGACGCGTGGTCCCTTGCCGCTTCCCGGCTCGTGCTCGGATTCGCGGTCGGCGGCTCGACGCAGATCGTGCCGACCTACATCGCGGAACTCGCGGAGCCGGACAAGCGCGGCCGCCTGGTGACCTACTTCAACGTCTCGATCGGCATCGGCATCCTGCTCGCGGCCCTGATCGGCGTCGCGGGTAACGACCTGTTTTCCTGGCGCGCGATGATCGGTATCGCGGTCATCCCGTCGGTCATCCTGATGGTTGGCATGACCCGACTGCCGCGCAGCCCGCGCTGGCTCGTCGAGCAGGATCGCATCGCCGACGCGCATGGCGAGTTGTCGAAGGTGCGGGAATCCCAAGCGGCCGTCCGACACGAGATTGCCGATATTCGGGACGTGGTCGAGCGGCAGCAGGACGGCGCGACATCGGGGTGGCGCACGATGCGCGAGCCCTGGGTACGCCCCGCTCTCGTTGCCGGCCTCGGCGTCGCCGCGTTCAC
>NZ_BCPO01000119.1:0-78603 GCF_016586105.1 Burkholderia sp. E168m15 | reverse complement strand
GATCGTGCCGACGCGCATGGCGAGTTGTCGAAGGTGCGGGAATCCCAAGCGGCCGTCCGACACGAGATTGCCGATATTCGGGACGTGGTCGAGCGGCAGCAGGACGGCGCGACATCGGGGTGGCGCACGATGCGCGAGCCCTGGGTACGCCCCGCTCTCGTTGCCGGCCTCGGCGTCGCCGCGTTCACCCAGCTCAGCGGCATCGAGATGATGATCTATTACACGCCGACGTTCCTTCGCGACGCGGGGTTCGGCGCGTCGGCATCGCTCTGGGCCGCACTCGGCGTCGCCGTCACCTATCTCGTGATGACCTTCATCGGCAAGCTGACCGTCGACCATGTCGGCCGCCGCACGCTCAGCCTCGCGACGCTGCCCGTCGCGGCAGCCAGCCTCGTGCTGCTTGGCTGCCTGCTGCGGGGCGACTTCGTTTTGCCCATGCAGCAACTGTGGATCGTCATCTGCCTGATCGCGTTCATGGTGTTCAACGCCGGCGGTATCCAGGTCATCGGCTGGCTGACGGGCGCGGAAATCTACCCCGTCGCGATTCGCAACCAGGCCACCGGCGCGCACGCCGCAATGCTATGGGGCTCGAACCTCTTGCTGACCGGCACTGCACTGACCGTGACCAAATGGCTCGGTGTCGGCGGTGCGATGTGGGCGTACGCGTGTCTCAACGCACTCGCATGGGTATTTATCTATTCGATGGTGCCGGAAACGCGCGGTCGCAGCCTCGAGGACATCGAACGCGCATTGAAGCGCGGAACGTTCGGGCCGCGCCATTCATGATCGGACACGGTCAAGCCAGTCACGTCCATCCTGCTTTCTCATCACGGAAACCGACATGAACGAACTTACTGCCACACGTCGACTTTCGGATCATGCGCTGATCAGCGATTGCGACGGCGTGCTCGTCGATAGCGAAGCCGTCGCCGAACGCATCGTCGTGACTCGCCTCGAGCACCTCTGGGGGCTCGCCGGCCTTCGCGACGTCATACGTCCCCTGCTCGGCATGCGAGCCGAGCAATTGCTGCGCACGGTCGCGACCATCGTCGACCGGCCGCTCGACGACGACACGGTCGAGGCGATTCGCGCGGACATCCACGCAAACGCGGTGAATGCGCCGGCCATCGACGGCGTGCGCGACGCGTTCGCCGCCATCCCGCTCGTCAAGGCGTGCGCCAGCAACAGCGATCTTGCCTATGTGCGCAGCGTGGTCGACCGGATCGGTCTGGCCGACCTGTTCGGCGAACGCTTGTTCACGGCCGACCAGGTGCCCTCGCCGAAGCCCGCGCCCGACGTCTATCTGGCCGCCGCCCGTCGCATGCATGTGGCGCCCGAACGGTGCATCGTCGTCGAAGACAGCGCGACGGGTACGGCCGCCGCGATGGCCGCCGGCATGACCGTACTCGGCTTCGTGGGCGCCGCGCACGCGGCACGAACGCAGACGGACAAGCTGCACGCCGCAGGCGCGTCCGTCGTCTTCGACGACATGGCCGCGCTGCCGTCGCTCGTCGAGCGCTGGCTGCGACACATGCAGGACACGACGCCCGCTTGGCGCGTACGCGCCTGACCTTCCCCGAACGAGAAACACCTCGCGATCATGAACGACAACGCATCCCCTCCGGCGCGCGAAGACGACACGCGCCATCCGCTCGCCAATGCAACCCTCGGACGCGCGGCGCCGCACGTCGCCGTTCCTGCCTACGACCGCCATCGCCTGACGGCAGGCATCGCGCATATCGGCGTCGGCAACTTCCATCGCGCCCATCAGGCGCGCTACATCGATCATGTGCTGCATCTGCCCGGTCACGAAAAATGGGCAATATGCGGAATCGGACTGGGTAGCGGCCCGGCCTCGGTCGCCAAGGCCGACGCGCTTCGCGCGCAGGATTGCCTCTATACGCTGACGGAGTTCTCGAGCGACGGCACGACGGTCGTGCGCGTCATCGGTGCAATGATCGAGTATCTGCACGCACCGGCCGACCCGGAAGCCGTACTGACCCGGCTTGCCGATCCGGCGATCCGGATCGTATCGCTGACCATCACGGAAGGCGGTTACAACCTCGACGAGACGACCGGCGCATTCCGGTTCGATACGCCCGACGTCGCACACGATCTGCTGGGCGGACCGCCCCGTACCGCGTTCGGGTTCATCGTCGAAGCGCTCAGACGGCGTCGAGCCGCCAACGTACTGCCCTTCACCGTGATGTCCTGCGACAATCTGCGCGGTAACGGGGATACCGCGCGGCGCGCGGTGCTCGATTTCGCACGGGCGACCGACGTCGATCTCGCCGCCTGGATCGAGCGTTACGTCGCGTTCCCGAACAGCATGGTCGACCGGATCGCGCCGCAGGTGACGGACGCGATCCGCCTGCGCGCCAACCGGTTGTCAGGCTTCGACGACACGGCGCCCGTCGTTGCCGAAACGTTCTCGCAATGGGTGGTCGAGGACAGCTTCAGCGCCGGCCGCCCGGCATTCGACGCAGCGGGCGTCGAATTGCGTGACGACGTCCATGCGTACGAGTCCATGAAGGGGCGCATGCTGAACGCTTCCCACATGTTGCTCGCTTACCCGGCGATTCTGCTCGGACATCGCTTCGTCCATGACGCCATGGCCGATCGCGATCTCGCGGCGCTGCTCGACATCTTCCTTACCCGGGACGTCGGCTCGATCCTCACGCTACCGCATGGCGTGTCCGCACGCGCCTATGCCCGCGATACGCTCGCGCGCTTCCGCAACGCCGCACTGGGCGATCAGTTGCTGCGCGTCGCGCACGACGGCGCGTCGAAGATCCCGGTGTTTCATGAAAAGACCATCGGGGCATTGATCGCGCGTCACGGCGACATGCGCCGTGAAGCCCTGCTGCTGGCCTGCTTCCAGCATTACCTGAAGGGTGTCGACGATCTCGGCAACGCGTTCGCAGTCAGTGAGCCGCAATTCGAGGCAGCGGATCTCGAGCGCGTGCGAAGCGGCGCGCCACTCGCGATCCTCGATTCAAAGCCGTTCGCCCCGCTCGGGCTCGCTTCCAACCCGGGGTTCGTCGAGCTATTCCGCACGATGCAGGCAGCCGTGGCGACACGCAGGACGCGCGACGCCATCCGGCTGGCGCTCGATGCTTCAGATACCTGAACAACGTATCGCTTCCCGAACATCGGGGGCGAGAGCGCTGCCATCGGCGCGATGCGAGCGTTCCTCGCCCGTATTTTTTCCGAACAGCGCGTCCTCGAATGCGCGGTTGAGTTCGGTCAACTTCGCGTCGAGCCGCGCCAGATCCCGATGGGCCGGTAACGAAGGGTCGCCGGCTACCGCAAGCGTTCCGTGCCCGACGCTCGCAGCCGCATCGAGTCGCATCGACCGGCCGTGATCCAGATCGCTGATCAACGCATCGATTCGCGTGACGACAGCCGCGCGCGCCGGCCGCTCGAATGCGACATCCGGGCCACCGGCTTCGACCGGCAGGCGTGTCGCCACGATTCGGCCATACAGCCAGCAGGACAGCAACGTGTCCGACAACCGTCGGGCGTCGCCGGACGCACGGAGCATGCGCCACGCGGCCAACGGCCGGATCGCCATGCGCACGTCGTGAAAGCGGCGATCGGCCGCGCGCATCTGCGCCGCGCCCGGCCGCGTGCCGTCGTCGCGCTCGTGCACGAGTTCGCGCAGCGCCACCAACAGCCCGTGCGAGCGCGTCGCAATGTGGCGCGACGCCGCCAGCGGCATCACCAGCAGCGCCGCCGCGAGCGACACCGCGCAGCCGATCAACACCTCGCCGATACGCAGTTCCGCAAGCGCGCCGATCTCGAACCCCAGTTGCGCATAGACGAGGCCGATCAGCACCGTGAGAAAGAACACGCCGCGCCCATAGGCGTGCAGGATGTGGTACGCCCAGCCAAACACGCACACGCCCATGACGATGACCACGAGTGCATTCGCATGATGAGCCGCGCCGACGACGAGTACGCTCGCGAGCGCGCCGGCGAGCGTCCCGGCGACGCGTTGCGCGCCGCGATAGATCGTGTCCGCGCACGAGTACGTGCCGAAGAACACGACGAACGTGCTGAGCACCGCCCACATCCACCGCTCCGACGACAGCGTCTCGCCGATCAACATCGCGGCGCACGCAGCCGCCGCGGCGCGGATCGCCGGCAACCATGCAAGCGTGCGCCAGCCGGCGGTCCACGGCACCGCGCGCGCGGGCCGCGGCGTCGCGGGCGGCGGTGCGGCGGTCATGCGCGCCGCCAGGCCGTCGACGACGCTCTCGAAGCGGGCAATCGCGGCACGTAGCACCGCGGCGGCGGCATCGGTTCGATCGCGGCTCAGCACGCGTCGAGCCGACGCGATCTCCAATGCGACGAGCGCGATGTGCAACGCGCGCGTGTCGCCTTCATCGCGTGTCGACGCGTGATGCTCGAGCGCGATGGCGGCTTCGTTCAGCGCCAGTAAATGGGCCATCGCATCCAGCGCGCCGGCATCCGACACGTCGCTTCGTGCGATACACGCCGCGTGCAGCGATACCGAGCGCGCGATGAGCCGTGGCGTGGGCGCCGCGTGCACCGGCAACAGCACGCGGCAGACGAGCACGACGCTTGCCGGGCCGGCGATCGACATCGCCAGCATGTGGCCGGCCTGTAGCGCGGCCGGATGCAGATAAAGACCGAGGTAGTACATGGCGATCGCCAGGAACGCACAGCCGATCGTGCGCGGCCCGCGGGTCTGGCACAGCATCGAACAGAACAGGACGATCACGAACCCCGCCTTGCCGACGGCCGGCCACGCACTCACGCAGGCGGCCGCGGCAAAGCTTGCGCATGCGGTGCCGTACTGCCACGCAAGCGACTCATACCAGTCCAGCCGGTGAGCATCGCGCAGGAAGAGTGGCGCGATCATCGAGAACAGGATGCCCACCGCGCCGGTAGTGATCGCAAAACCGAGATGGAGCGCCGACGCAATGCCGAGCGCACCGGCCAGCAAGCTCGCCAGCGCGGCGCGCGCACCGCCCAGCAGACGATGAAGACCAGGGTCGACAATGAACAGGCGGTCAATCGCCCGTGACAACGAAACAGCTGACATGATCGAGGAATTCCAGGAGACAGCGCGGCGGCTTCCGGCCGGCATGCCGGCCACGGCTTTCATGACGGCCGTCGCGCGTCGCGAGGGCCGCCGTGCCGAACTCAGAACACGCGGTCTACCCAGCCGTGGCGATCGGCTTCGCGCCCGTTCTGGATATCGAGCAGCGCCGCCTTCAGGCGCTGCGTGACCGGCCCCGCGCCACCTTCGCCGATCGTGAAGTCGTACGCCCGGCCCTTCACCCGGCCGATCGCCGTCACGACCGCCGCCGTGCCGCATGCGAACGCCTCGACCAGTCGACCGCTGCGCGCATCCGCCTGCCATTGCTCGATCGTGTAGCCCTCCTCCCGCACCGTGTAATTCAGCTCCCGGGCCAGCGTGATCAACGACGCACGCGTGATGCCCGGCAGAATCGTCCCGTTCAGCGGCGGCGTCTGGATCGACCCGTCGTCGAATACGAAGAACACGTTCATCCCGCCCAGTTCCTCGATCCAGCGGCGTTCGACCGCATCGAGAAACACCACCTGCTCGCAGCCTTCGCGAATCGCCTCCGCCTGCGCCGCCAGGCTCGCCGCGTAGTTGCCGCCGCATTTCGCGTCGCCCGTGCCGCCCGGCGCCGCCCGCGTGTAGTGCTCCGACACCCACAACGTGACCCCGGCCGCGCCGCTCTTGAAGTACGCGCCGACCGGCGTCGCGATCACGCAGTACAGGTACTCCGGCGACGGCTTCACGCCGAGCACCGCCTGCGTCGCGATCATGAACGGGCGCAAATACAGCGCCGCACCGTCGAACGCCGGAATCCAGTCGCGATCGGCCCGCACCAGCGCACGGACCGATTCGACGAACATCGCCTCCGGCAACGGCGCCATCGAGAGCCGCTCGGCGGAGTGGCGAAAGCGCCGTGCATTCGCGTCGGGACGGAACAACGCCGCGCCGCCGCCAGGCAACCGGTAGGCTTTCAAGCCCTCGAAAATCTCCTGCGCGTAATGCAGCACGAGCGTGGCCGGATCGAATCGGAACGCTTCGCGCGGCCCGATTTTCGCGTCATGCCACCCTTGTTCCGCCGAGTACCGGATCGTCACCATGTGATCCGTGAAGACGCGGCCGAAACCGGGATCGTCGAGCAGCGCGGCGCGCTCGGCCGCCGGGACGGGATGGGGATTTTGTTCGAATGCGAAGTGCTGGACGGAACCGGTGCTCATTTTTGCCCCTTGATCGGCAGCGGGACCGCCCCGGCTGCTACGGGCCAAAATTTATCGTAGAAAAAATAATTTCAGGTTGCGTGTTCGACCTAAGATGGAAGCGTTTTGGCAATTCAATGCTTCAAAAAACGAACATTCCGGCACTGCATGCCTCAACCGAATAGGTCCGATTAATGACCGCGATCGAACTGGACGAAATGGACCGTCGCATTCTGAGAGCGCTCCAGGAAGATGGGCGCATCCAGAACGTGGAACTGGCGCAGAAAGTGGGCTTGTCGCCGTCACCGTGCCTGCGTCGGGTCAGGCAGCTGGAACAGGCCGGGGTCATCGAACGCTACACGGCGCTGCTCGACGCCTCGAAGATCGGCGCGGGGTTGACCGTGTTCGTCCGTATCTGGCTGACGAGCCAGGACGCGAAAACCGTCGACCGTTTCACCGAGGCGGTTCAACGGCTGCCACAGGTGCTCGAGTGCCACTTGATGGCGGGCGATTGCGATTGCCTGCTGCGGGTCGTGACCGCCGATATCGACGCCTATCGAAAACTCCAGATCGACCACTTGACCCGAATCGAAGGCGTGCAGAGCGTGAAGACCGAGATTCCGATGCAGAAGATCAAGCAGACTTCCGTGCTGCCGCTTTGAGCGTGCGCGGCGCTGCGGCAAGCCGTATGTGAAACGCCGTTCCCCTCGGACCGAGGAAGGAGTTGCGCCAGCGGTGACGCTTGCGCATCGCCGGCCCGGAGGCTGCGTCGCTTGAATGCCCGGTGGGGACTACCCGATGTCCATCACCGCCTTGCCCGACTGGCGGCGTTCCTCGAGAGCGGCGTGCGCGTCCTCGACGTTGTCCAGCGTGTAGCGTCCGTTGATTTCGACATGCAACGCCCCCTGCGCGATGGCGGCGAACACGTCGTCGGCGCGGCGCTGCACGGTGATTGCGTCGGCGAGATGATCGGCGAGCCGCGGGCGTGTCAGGAACAACGAGCCGGCTTCGCCGAGTTCGTACGGGTCGAGATCGCTGATCGGGCCGGTCACCGAGCCGTAGTTGACCACCAGCCCGCGCACCCGGGTCGCGCGGAAGCTGTCGCGCAAAGTGGTCTTGCCGACGGCATCGAACACCACGTCCACGCCGCGACCGTCGGTCAGTTCGCGGATGCGGTCCGCGAAGCCGCCGTGCTCGTAGAGCAGCACGTGATCCGCACCGCGCGCACGCGCGATCGCGGCCTTGTCGGCCGTGCTCGTGGTGGCGAACACTTCGACCCCGCGCCGCTTCGCCAACTGCACCAGCAATTGGCCGATACCGCCCGATGCCGCATGGACGAGGCAGGTCATGCCGGCTTCGAGCTTGCCGACGTCGTCGAGCAGATAATGCGCGGTCGAACCCTGAAAGATCGCTGCTGCGGCGAGATCGTACGCAATGTCGTCCGGGATGCGTGCAAGCCGTGCGGCGGGCACGACGGCATACTCGGCGTATGCACCCCAGACGATGCACCACGCGACGCGATCGCCGGCGCGCACGGACGTGACGCCCGCCCCCACCTCGACGACCTCCCCCGCGCCCTCCATGCCGAGCGTGCACGGAATCCGCACGGGATAGGTGCGCGAATCGCGGTACTTCCCCTGTCGCGTATGAACGTCCATGAAGTTGATGCCGGCCGCGACCACACGCACCAGCACTTCGCCCGCGCCCGGCTTCGGCACGTCGATATCCACTCGACGCAACACGTCGGGGCCGCCGTATTCATGAATCTGAATGGCTCGCATGAGCATGTTTCCTTCGTTTGATCACGTTTGAACGAAATGCGCGTCTGGTCGCGGCGCATCGACGAAACGGTGCGTCGACGCGGGACGGCACGACGTCGACGACGATCGCGAGCACGGCATTCAGCCTTGCATCTCGTGTTCCCACCAGCCGCGCGTGTTCACATCGGCAGCATCGGCGAGCGCTTCCAGTTCGGCGATTTCGTCGGCGGCAAGCGTGATGCGGCTGGCTCGAGCCAGGCCATCGACATGGTCGGGCCGGGTCACGCCGACGATCGGCGTCGTTCCCTTGGCGATGGCCCAGGCCGTCGCGACATCGGGCGCGGCTGCCCCGCGCTTCCGACCGATCGCGGCAAGTGCATCCGTCAGCGCTTTCAGCCGAGGCAGCATGCGATTGTAGGTCTGCGCCCTGTTGCTGCCTTCCGGCAAAGGATGCGCCGGACCATACTTGCCGCTCAGCGCGCCCTGCTCGAGCACCATATAGGCGAAGAACGGGATGCCGCGATCGCGGCAATAGTCGAGGATGCCGGCGCGCTCGGAATCGCGGTAAAGCAGACTGTAGTGGTTCTGGATCGCTTCGACCCGAAACCCGGCTTCGCGGAGAATCCGGTCGGCCTGTTCGATTTCGCCCAGGTTGTGATTCGAGACGCCGACGTGCTTGATCTTCCCGCTCTCGAGCAACGGAACCAGGTGCGGTGTCCACCGCGCCACATCGGCCGGATTGTGAATCCAGTAGAGGTCGACGTAATCCGTACCGAGGCGGGCCAGACTCTGCGCCAGCATGTCCGCCACCGGATCGGCGCCGGTTCCCGCGGCCTGCGGGGTGAATTTCGTGGAAAGCCGGTAGTCGCTGCGCGCGAAGCGCTTCAGCACTTCGCCGAGTACGGTTTCTGAACGGCCCATGCCGTACACCATGGCGGTGTCCCAGAGGCTGAATCCGGCCGCATGTGCCTTGTCGGCGACCGCTTCCAGGCCAGCCCGCGTGAGGCTGCTGCCGAAGTAGCCATTGCCCGCCTCGCCGCTGTCGCCCCAGGCCCACGTGCCCAGTGCAATCGTGGGGGGCTTCGGATTGTCGATTGTCATATGCGTTCCCTATTCGTTTCGCGGCCGGGTTTGCCGTGCCCCGGCTGCCGCTCACACTGTGATGCGCGGCGTCGCCGAACCGTTAGCCTGATATCCCGAAATAGCTGCACGATCCTCCAGAAACAGGTTCACATTGCCGCCCTTCCGTGCGGCATGCGATAGTCGGATGCATGGAAACCTTGACTGAAATCGCTTCCGTGATTGCCCGGCACGTGTCGATGGACGGCTTCCAGGCCACCCCGATCGAGCGGATGACGCTCGTTCGATCCTCCACGGTGACGATGCCGATGCCGAATGTTTACCGGCCGCAACTCTGTCTCGTCGCACAAGGACACAAGGAGGTCACGCTGGGCGACCGTGTCTTGAAATATGCGCCTGGGCGCTACGGAGTCGTGACCTACGATCTGCCGGCAACCGGCCGCGTGGTCGATGCGACGCCCGACAAACCCTACCTGTGCCTGTACCTCGATTTCGATCCGGTCATGCTGGCGGATCTGGCGCTGCGCGTGCCGCCGCCACCGGAAGCGCCCTCCCCGCCCGTCGGCAAGACGGTGTCCGACGCCGGCGCCGCGCTGCTCGATGCGGCGCTGCGCCTGCTGCGGCTGCTCGATAATCCGGCAGCGCTGCCCGTGCTCGGGCCGCTTGCCGAACAGGAAATCCTCTATCACCTGCTCGCCGGTCCCGACGGCGCCAGGATGCGCCACATTACCGCCAGCCAGGGCCGGGTGGCTCAGGTCGGTCGCGCCATCGCATGGCTCGGCAAGCATTTCCGGGAACGGTTCAGCATCGAGCGGCTTGCCGCGGAAGCGGGCATGAGCCCGTCGAGTCTGCACGAGCATTTTCGCGCGGTGACGGCGATGACGCCGCTGCAGTTCCAGAAGCAACTCAGGCTGCAGCAAGCGCGCAGCCTGATGCTGGTCCACGACATCGACGTCACGACCGCCGCCATCCGCGTGGGTTACGAGAGCCCGTCGCAGTTCAGTCGCGAATATCGCCGCCACTTTGGAGAATCGCCGGCACGCGACATCACTCGCTTGCGCGCTTCGGCGGATTCGGCAAGGATCACTTGAGCCGGCCGCCCGGCCGACCTCGCTGCGTACCCGGCACCGAGCAGTATGGGAGTGGCGCGCCGCAAGACAGGACGATCGCGCCGGCGAATTCGTGTGCCGTACGCATGAATTGACAGCCCCCATCGGCACGCCGAAACTGAGCATCCCTTTCCCTCGCTGTGGTCATCGGCATGAATTTCGAGATATCGGATTTGCGGGCCTTCGTGGCGACGGCCGACCTCGGCAGCTTTCGCGCGGCGGCCGACACGTTGCATCTGTCGGCGTCCGCGCTGTCGCGCCGGATAGAAAAACTCGAAGAGGTGCTGGGCGTCAGACTGTTCGAGCGAACCACACGGAAGATGGACCTGACGATCGTCGGCCGCGGGTTTCTCGAGCGCGCTCACCGCATCCTCAACGAGGTCGACAACTCGATGCTCGAATTCGACGACCTTGCCCGCAAGATGACCGGCGAACTCACGGTCGCGTGCGTGCCGTCGGCGGTGCGCTACTTCCTGCCGGAAACCATCGCGACCTATCATCAGCGCTACCCGGGCATTCGCCTGCGTCTCATCGACGAGCCGTCGTCGATGGTTTTTCTCGCCGTCGCGCGCGGGGAAGCCGATTTTGGCCTGACTTACGTCGGCACCGAAGAGCCGGACATCGAATTCACGCCGCTGCTCGACGACCCTTTCGTGCTCGCTTGCCCGCGCAGTCATCCGCTCGCAAAGCGCAAATCCGTCGCGTGGGCGGAGCTCGCCGGCCTCGAGTATTTGGCCATCGCACAAGGCAGCGGCAATCGCGCAGTCATAGACGAGGCGCTGGCAGGCGCGGCCGAGCGGCCCAAATGGTTCTGCGAGGTACGCCATGTGCCCGCGCTCGTGAGTCTGATCGAAGCGGGCCTGGGTGTCGGTGTCGTGCCTCGGCTCGCGATGCCCCGCGGCCCGCACAAGGCACTTGCGAGCGTCGCGCTCGTCGATCCGCCGATCCGGCGAACGCTGGGTGTCATCCAGCGGCGCGGCCGCGGGTTGTCCTCCGCGGGCCGCTTCTTCCTTCAGCTATTGACGGAGATGCGTGCACCCGGTGTGCCTCCCGCAAGCGCGGCCGCTTAGGCGAAGCACCGGCCCTCGGCTTCGGGCGGCACGGCAAGGCCTTCGCGGGCATCCGGTGATTGGGTTGGGTTCGATTCGTGCGCATGACGCACCAATCGAACGAAAATATGCGTTTGTTGCGTGAACCGCTCCTGCTCGATCATGTGCGAAACGCAAGCGGCGTGCTATTCGCAGCCGCTTGAACCGCACGGTTTTCAAATCGAAGGAGACAACGCGTTCCATGACCCAGCCCACTCCCACCCACGGCATCGTCAGCAAGGCACATCTGACCGAGCTGACCATCGAAGCACTCTGCGCGCTCGGCCTGACGCGCGCCGATGCGACCGACACCACCACGATCCTCGTGCTTGCCGATCTGTTCGGTCTGCGTACGCACGGCACGAGCCGTATCGAATCGTACGGCTCGCGCCTGCGCATCGGCGGCATCAATCCCGCACCGTCGATCACCACCGAACAGGTGGCGCCGGCCCTTTACCGCCTCGACGGCGACAACGGCATCGGCCCGCTCGTCGGCCATCGCGCACTCGATCTGGCGATGACGGCCGCACGCGAACAGGGCATTGCCTGTGTGTTCGTGCGCGGCAGCAATCACTTCGGTCCCGTCTCACCCTATTCGTACCTCGCGGCGATGCAGGGCTTCGCCAGCATCATCGGCAGTAACGCGACGACGACGATCGCGCCGTGGGGCGGCACCGACGCCCGCCTGGGCAACAGTCCCGTCGGCTTTGGCGTCCCGAACCCGAATGGTCGTCCGTTCATGCTCGACATGGCGATCAGCGTCGCGGCACGGGCGAAGATCCGCAACGCGCTCAAGCGGGGCGAGCCGATTCCCGGCGACTGGGCCACCGACGCTCACGGCAAACCGACCACCGATCCGAAAGCCGCGCTCGACGGCTTTCTGCTGCCGATCGGCGGCCACAAGGGCTACGGCCTCGCACTGGTGGTCGACCTGTTCGCGGGACTGCTTTCCGGAGCGGCGTATCTCACGCACGTCAAGTCGTGGGAGGACGACCCTGAACAACCGCAGAATCTCGGCCACTTCTTCATTCTCATCGATACGACCCGGCTCGGCAGCACCGGGTGGCTCGTCGCGCGCATGGCCGATTACGCGGCGATCCTGCACGGCTCCCAACCCGCCGATCCGGAGGCGCCCGTGATCGTGCCCGGCGAGATCGAACTCGGTCGCCTGGAACGCCAGATGGCGGAAGGCATCGATATCGGCGCGGCACAGCTCGCGATGCTGGAAGCGACCGCCCGTCCGCGGCGCTGAACGCCGCGTTCGCGAGCGTGGCCCGCCACGCTCGCGCCGTTCCAAACGCACGGCGCGGTAGCAAACCGACAAGCGACGGACCGGATAGCGCGTTCGAGCGCCCGGCCGTCAAGCACATAACAAGCTCCAGGGAGCGACAGGTGACAAACATTCGATGGCGCATCGTCCTGCTGCTGTTCATCGCAGGCTTCATCAATTATCTCGACCGTGCGGCGCTGTCCGTCGCCGCCCCCGCCGTCATGCGGGAACTGCATATGTCGCCGAGCAGCCTCGGGCTGTTGTTCTCGACATTCTTCATCGGCTACGCGGCATTCAATTTCATCGGCGGATGGGCGGCGGATCGCTGGGGCGGCAAGCGCGTCTTCTCCGGGGCAGTCCTGACGTGGTCGTTGCTATGCGGCGCGACCGGTCTTGCCGGCGGCTTCGGCTCGCTGCTGGCCGTCCGCACGCTGTTCGGCATGGCCGAAGGCCCGCTCGCGACGACGATCAACAAGATCGTGAACAACTGGTTTCCGCACAAGGAATCGGCGACCGCATTCGGCTTCGCGAATTGCGGCCTGCCGCTGGGCGGCGCGGTTGCAGGGCCGGTCGTCGGCCTGCTGACGGCCGCTTACGGCTGGCGCGTCGCATTCGCCGGCATCGCGTGTTTCGGCTTGCTCTGGCTGGTGTTCTGGATGTTCATGGCGACCGACAAGCCGCATCAGCATGCACGCGTATCCGATGACGAACGCCGGCTGATCGAATCCGACCGAAGCGTCCCGGAAAGCCCGTCGGACCTGCGGCCCCTCGGCTTCTACCTCAAGCAGCCCGCCATTCTCGCGGCGATGATTTCGTACTTCGGTTACAGCTACATCCTGTTTTTCTTTCTCACCTGGTTCCCGACCTTTCTGACGATGGACCGTCACCTGAGCCTGAAAAGCATGAGTCTCGCGACGGTGCTGCCCTGGCTGCTGGGGTTCATCGGCTACGGACTGAGCGGCGTGCTGTCCGATCTGATCTTTCGCCGCACGGGCAACGCACTGCTCGCGCGCAAGCGGGTATTGATCGCCTGTCTCGGCACGGCAGGCGTGTGCGTCACGCTGGCCGGCGCCGTGACCACGACGCTCGGTGCGCTGCTGTTGATGGCCGTTGCGGTGTTTGCCCTTTATCTGAGCGGCAGCGCCTATTGGGCACTGATTCAGGACACGATCCCCGGCCCGAAACTCGGCAGTGTCGGCGGCTGCGTACATGCGATCGCCAACTGCGCGGGCATCGTCGGCCCGGCTGCAACCGGCTTTCTCGTGCAGGAAAGCCATACGTTCTTCAGCGCGTTCTTTCTCGCGGGCGGTATTGCGCTCGCCAGCGTGCTGGCCGTCGCGATACTGCTGAGGCCCCGAGCGCTCGCGCAACGCGAGTCGAGCGATGCACGGGTCTGCGGCTGAAGGCCCGTGCCCACCCATGAATTTCTTTTCTTCACGCTATCGACATGAAACCCGACCCATCCGTCATTCGCGCACTCACACCCACCGGCAAGCTGCGGGCATCGATCAATCTCGGGAATCCCATTCTCGCGGGCAAGGACGCATCGGGCGAACCGGCCGGTGTGTCGGTCGACCTGGCGCGCGCCTTTGCCGCAACGCTCGGCGTGGCACTTGAACTCGTGGTGCTCGACGCAGCCGGCAAGTCCGTCCAGGCGGTCAGCGACGAGCGGGCAGACATCGGCTTCTTCGCCATCGATCCACGACGAGGAGAAACCATCGCGTTTACCGATCCGTACGTTTTGATCGAAGGCTATTACATGGTGCGCGATGAATCGTCGATTCGCGCCAACGACGATGTCGACCAGCCGTCGATCCGCGTGGCAGTTGGTGAGGGAAGCGCTTACGATTTGTTCCTGACGCGCGAGTTGAAGCATGCGCGGATCGTGCGGGCACCGACGTCTCCGACCGTCGTCCGGACGTTCCTCGACGAGGGCCTGGAAGTCGCCGCCGGCGTCAAGCAACAGCTCGAGGCGGACGCACGTCAAGCGCCTGGCCTGCGTTTGCTCGACGAACGATTCATGGTGATCCGTCAGGCGATGGGTTTGCCGAAAAGCCGCGGTGCGGCGGCAGCCGACACGTTGCGGGCCTTCGTCGAGGAAGCGAAGGCATCCGGGTTCGTCGCCGAGGCACTCGCGCGGCACAAGATTACCGGCGCGTCGGTCGCGCCCGCTGCGTAGGCCGATGCGGCCCATGCGTCGTCGGCTTCGGCGTCAGTCGCGTCAGTCCGAAACACGCGCGGCCGATCGCGTCCGCGCCGCGCCGAGGGCAACGATCGCGCCACCCAGTATCGCCATGCCGATCGACGTCAGCGTCACGACGAGCGCCACGCGCCCGCGGCCGGAGAAGAGCCCCACGAGCAGCCCGGCAAGCGGCTGCGTCGCGTTGTTCAGCAGGACGATGACGCCCGTCGTCTTGCCATAGTCCCGAGGGGGGATGATCGCCTGCCGTGCGCTGCGGATGTACACGTTGAACATCTTGTCGAAACCGATGACCATCAGGAAACCGGCAACGTACATCGCAATCGAACCCGACAGGCCCATCACGAGGCCGCCGGCCGCGATCGCGACGAATGCGACGATGCCGAGCCGCACGCGCGACACCTCGATACGCGCGACGAACAACAGGATCACGACCGTCGCGACGGCGCCCGCGACCTGCAGCCCCGCATAGAAACCGCCCGACTGCCGAAACGTACCGGTGACCATCGCAGCCGACGTCGCCAGTGTCGTCCCGATCACGAGGTTTTCCGCCGCCGCGAGCAGGACGAGCCGCGAGAGCCCCGGCAGCGTGAGGACATGCGTCAGCGCGACGCCGAACGGCGCATACCACGGCCCCACCGCGTGCTCGGGACGCGCGATGCGCGCCGTGCTGGTGCGTTGCCATACGAACGCCAACAGATCCGCCACGACGAACAGTAGCGCCGCGCAAGCGACGCCCCACTCCCAGGTACGGAAGCCCAGCAGCGCCGCCGCGACGATCGGCCCGAGCACGACGCCCGACTGATCGGCGAGCTGCGTATGGGCCAGCACTTTCTCGAAGCGCTGCAGCGGAAAAATCTGCGGCAGCAGCACCTCCCGGGCGACGAGACCCTGGCTCGTGAGTACGCCGCATACGGCGGACAGCGCGATCAGCCAGCCGATTCCGCTCCAGGCGACATAGCCGACGATGCCGATCAAACAGGCGACGGCCCGGCTGGCCTGGCTCGTTCGCAGCACGCGAATCGGCGACACGCGGTCGCTCAGTGCACCGCAGATCGGGAAGGCAATGAATCGCGGGAGCGTTTCGATGAAAAAAGCGAGCCCGGACCACGTCGCTTTCTGGGTGACCTGAAAGACGACGAGCGGTACCAGGAAGAGCAGCATCTGGTCTGCAAGACGCGCCAGAAAAAGAGAACCCAGAAAGGCCGGCTGATCGACGCGCATCACGCGTTTGCCCCTGCAAGATTGGTCGGAACGCGTCAGAGTATGCCAGCACCATCTCCCTACCGCGCCAGAACCCGCTCCACCAGCCTCACGAAATAACTCGCTCCCACCGGCAACAATGCATCGTTGAAGTCGTAACTGGCGTTATGCAGCAGGCAAGGCCCGCCGCCATGCCCGTGCACGCGATGATCGCCCACCCCATTCCCGAGGAACGCATAACAACCCGGCTTCTCGCGCAGCATGAACGAGAAATCCTCCGCCGCCATGGTCGGATCGACGGCCGCGTTCACATGCGCGTCGCCCACCAGCTCGCGCATCACCGCTACCGCCACTGCTGTCTGTTCGGCATCGTTCACGGTAGCCGGATACTGGCGCTGGAAATCCACCTCGCTCTCGCAATCGAAGGCCGCGGCCGTCGCGGCCACCACGGCGCGCATGCGCGTCTCGATCAGGTCGAGCGTCGCATCGGAGAAGGTCCGCACCGTGCCGCCGAGCCAGGCATCGGTCGGCACCACGTTCATCGCCTCGCCCGCATGCACCTGCGTGACCGACAGCACCGCGCCGTCGATCGGATTGCGGTTGCGCGTGACGATCCCCTGCAGGGCGCTCAGCACCTGCCCCGCCGCGAACACCGGATCGCGGCCCAGGTGCGGCATGGCCGCGTGGCAGCCGGCCCCGCGCAAGTCGATCCGGAACAGGCTGGTCGAGGCCATCAGCGGCCCCGGCCGCACCGCGAAATCGCCAGCCGCGATGCCGGGCCAGTTGTGCAGCCCGAACACGGCATCCACCGGGAAACGCTCGAACAGGCCGTCCTCGATCATCGCGCGCGCGCCGCCGCCCGCTTCCTCGGCCGGCTGGAAGAACAACTGCACGGTGCCGTCGAACTCGCCGTGCCGCGCCAGATGGCGCGCGGCCCCCAGCAGCATGGTGGTGTGCCCGTCGTGGCCGCACGCATGCATCGCGCCGGGCACCGTCGAACGATGCGCGAAGGTGTTGGCCTCCTGCACGGGCAGCGCATCCATGTCGGCGCGCAGGCCGATCGCACGCCCGCTGCCGCCGCGCTTCAAGGTGCCGACCACGCCGGTGCGGCCGACGCCGCGCGTGACGGCGTAACCCCATTGCTCGAGCCGCTCGGCGACGAGTTCGGCGGTGCGAAACACGTCGTAACCCACCTCGGGATGGGCATGGATATCGCGGCGGATCGCCGTCAGTTCGTCGGCGTGCGCGACGATGGAATCGATCAGTTTCATGCGGAGGGAAGTACTTTTGCGGTCGTCGCGGCGTGGCGTGGCGGTGGGCCGCTCCATGCCGCCCGCCGCCGCGCCGCGAGACGTCAGATATGGAACAGCTGCGCCACCAGGGTCGCGCCGATGAAGGTGCCGGCATTGGCCACGAAGGACACCAGCACGATGCGCCAGCCGAGCCGGCGGAAGGCCGGGATGTCCTTGGCGATCGACAACCCCGCGAACACCAGCATCGGCGTGGTCACGCCGAGGAAATCGTTGTGCGAGCTGAGCGCGGCGATCTGCGAAGCCCACGGGGACCACGGCGAGGTCAGGAACATCGCCACCACCGATACCCAGCAGACCGCCGGAATCCGCCGCCCCGTCACGCGCGCCAGCGCGTCGCCGACGATCGTCGCGCCCACCATGATCGCGATCCCCGGCAGTCCCGCCAGCGGCGTGGTGCCGTGGGCGATCCAGTCGCACACCAGCGCCATCGCGGCCGTCACGATCCAGGCCAGCAGCTTGCCGCCGTAGCCGAGCGCGGGCGCCTCGGTCCGCACCTCGCCCAGCGACGGGCTGGCCGCCTCGGGCTGCGCCGAAGCCTTGGTGGTGCGGCCGATCAACGGCTCCAGCACGCGATAGCCCCAGACTGCGAGCGGCAGCGAGATGAACAGCGTGAAGTAGGTACCGATGGTGGTGGTGATCAGGTTGCTGGCCGCGGCGAACGCGAGCACCGATTTCGCCGTCTCCGGGTCCTGCTGCGCGGCGATCGCGCCCGACGCGGCCGCCATCATGCTGCCCGAGCCGACGCCCGAGCCCATCGCCAGCGCGAGCGGATCGAAGATGCCAAGGCTGCTCACGAAACCCGCGAACACGGCGATGAACACCGCGCCGAACACGGTGCCGGTCAGGTACTCGGCCAGCACGCCGCGGCCCTCGGCCGAATCCATCCCGTACTTCTCGCCGATGATCGCCAGGCTCGGCTCGCGGCCCACCGAGAAGGTCGCGCCGATCGCCTCGCGCTTGATGCCGAGCAGCAACGCGAGCGGCAGGCCGAGCAGGATGGTGCCGACGAAGTGGCCGAATTCCTGGAAGGCCAGCGCCCAGCCCGCCGACGCCAGCTTGGGCAGCGCGCTGCCCACCATCAGCCCGAGCTTGGAGACGAACAGCAGCAGCGCCGGCTGCAGGATCGCGGCCGCGAAGAACTGGTCGGGCACGCTCAGGCGCGCGCTGCTGTTCCAGCGCGCGCTGGCCAGCCCCACCGCGGCGCCGAGCAGCAGCGCCCAGATCATCGGCAGCAGCACGACCTTGCCCGGTCCGAGCTTGAACGTGAACGAGCCGATCCATTCGGCGACCAGCAAAATGCCGGCCGCGTAAAGCAGGACCTTGGCGGTGGCCGCGCCGCCCAGCTCGCGGCGCTCGATACCCAGTGCGTGTTCCATGACGAATCTCCCCTTGAAGCCCGGCTGCCGTCGCATGCGGACCGGTGATTACAGATAACCGAACGCGGTGGGCGGCGCTTCCGCCGTCTCGACCCACACGCTCTTGGTCTGCGTGTATTCGTACAGCGCCTCGACCCCGCTCGAGCGGCCGTAGCCGCTCATGCCGTAGCCGCCGAACGGCGACGCCACGTTGATGGTCTTGTAGCCGTTGACCCAGAAGGTGCCGGCATTCACCTGCGCGGCCACGCGATGCGCGCGCGCCACGTCGGTGGTCCACGCCGCGCCGGCCAGGCCGAAGTCGGTGTCGTTGGCGATTGCGATCGCCTCCTCCTCGGTGTCGAACGGGATGGCGGCCACCACCGGCCCGAAGATCTCGGTGCGCGCCACCTCCATCGCGTTCGACACGCCGGCCAGCACGGTGGGCGCGACGAAGTAGCCGCCGCGGCCCGTCTCGACGCGCTCGGCCGAGCCGCTGGCGAGCGTGGCGCCCGCCGCCACGCCGTTCGCGATCATCGACATCACGTGGTCGTACTGCTTGCGATTGTTGATCGGGCCCACCTCGGTCGCCTCGTCGAGCGGCGCGCCGACACGGATCTTCTTCGCGCCCGCAGCCACCATCGCGACGAATTCGTCGTAGACGGCGCGCTGCACCAGCAGACGCGAGCCGGCCACGCAGCTCTGGCCCGCACCGGCGAAGATCGCCGCCTGCGCGGTCAGCGCGGCGCGCTTGAGGTCGGCATCGGCGAACACGATATTGGCCGACTTGCCGCCCAGCTCCAGCACGCAGGGCAGCACGCGGCGCGCGGCGGCCTCGGCGATGCGCGCGCCGGTGGCCGGCGAGCCGACGAACACCACCTTGCTCACCACGCGATGCGCGATCGCGGCCTGCCCGGCGGTGTGACCGAAGCCGGCCAGCACGTTGACCAGACCGCGCGGCAGCCCGGCCCGCTCGCCGAGCTTCGCGACCGCCAGCGACGTGAAGGGCGTGAGCTCCGACGGCTTGAGCAGCACGCCGTTGCCCATCGCCACCGCGGGCGCCACCTGCCAGCCGCAAGTGAACACCGGCGCGTTCCACGGCGTGATCTGCAGCACCACGCCGGCCGGCTCGCGGCGCGTGTAGTTGAGGTGCGAGGTCGGCACCGGGATCACGCTGCCGTAGAACTTGTCGGTCCAGCCCGCGTAGTACTCGAACATCTCGGCGACCTTCGCCACCTCGCCCCGGCAGTCGCGGATCGGCTTGCCCGAGCCCAGCGCCTCCAGCCGCGCGATCGCGTCGGCCTCGGCGCGGATCGCGCGCGCCACCTCCTGCATCACGCGGCCGCGCGCGGCATGCGTGAGCGCCCACCATTCGCGCTGCGCGCGGCGTGCGCTTTCGGCGGCATGGTCGATCACGGCTGCGCCGGCGTCGCGATAGGCGAGCGTGGCCTCGCCCGTCGCCGCATCGTAAAGCTGGATCGTGTCGCCCTGGCCGGCGACGAGTTCGCCGTCGATATACGAGCCGATCGTGGCGGCACCGGGGAAGAAGTGCGCGAAAGCGGCGAGCAACTGGTCTGCGTGCTGGGTCATGTCAGGTTTCCGTACAGGTAAGTCGAGCGGGATCGTGGCGCGGGCTGCCCCGCCTCAGGCCGGGTCGAGGAAGTCGACGATGCGGTTGAAGTCCTCGCCGTCGGCGACGGAACCCTCGCTGGCCGCCCACACGCGCGCCGCCTCGCGCGCCACCGGCGCGACGCTGTCGAACTGGTCGAGCAGGCCCAGCGCGAGCCGCACGTCCTTGCGCATCAGCTTCATCGTGAAACCGGAATCGAACTTGCCATTGAAGATCCAGGTCGGGTAGTTGGTCAGCGTCGCGCTGTTGCGGCCGGAGCCGCCGTTGAGCGCCTCGACCAGCTTTTCCGGATCGACGCCGGCCGCGCGCGCGGTGCGCACCGCCTCGCTGGCGACCAGCAGGTGCACGCCGGTCAGCAGATTGTTGAGCAGCTTGGTGACGTGGCCGGCGCCCACCGGCCCCACATGCACGCGCTTGGCGCTGATCGCCGCGAGGATCGGCTCGATGGCCGCGATATCGCTGTCCGAGCCGCCCAACACCATGGTCATCGTGGCGGTGGCCGCGCCCTTCGGGCCGCCGCTCACCGGGCCGTCGACGAAGCCGATGCCGCGTTCGGCCAGGGCCGCCGCCACGCGCCGCGTGCTGTCCGGATCGGCCGTGGTGGTGTCGATCACGATGGAGCCCGGTTTCGCGTTCTCGAGCACGCCGCCGGCGCCCAGCACCACCGCCTCGACCACCGCCGAGGTCGGCAGCGACAGCAGCAGCACGTCGGCGTCGCGCGCGATCCCGGCCACCGAATCGCGCGCCGACAGCACCGCCTGTTCGGCCAGCGCGAGCGCCACGCCCGGCGCCGCGTCGTAGCCGAGCACCGTGTAGTCGCCGCGCCGCAGCGAACCCGCCATGCCGCGCCCCATGTTGCCCAGACCGATCACGCCCACCGTTTTCATCCGACGACTCCTGATAGCTGTTGGTTCGAGGCCGGCGCGCCAGCTTGCGCCTGCCTTGCATGGCTACGATGTTCGGTCCGGCGATCCGTATAATCAATCAACGCCAATATTGATATTGTTCTCTTTTTTAGAACACCCGAATCATGAGCGATACCCTGACCGACAGCCGCATCGTCTATTTCTACGAGGCCGTGCGTTGCGGCACGATCCGCGCCGCGGCCGACTGGCTCGACGTGGCGCCCTCGGCCGTGAGCCGCCAGATCGGGCTGCTGGAGAAGGAGCTCGACGCCACCCTGGTGGAGCGCCACGCGCGCGGCGTGACGCCCACCGAGGCGGGACGTTGCGTGATCGAGTATTTCCGCGAGCAGCTCGCGCACCGCGACGACCTGATCTCGCGGCTGCAGGAGTTGCGCGGGCTCAAGACCGGCCAGGTCAGCCTGGTGCTCGGCGAAGGCTTCGTCTCGGATCTGCTGGCCGGGCCCATGCAGCAGTTCTGCCGGCAGTTCCCCGGCATCCGCGTCAACCTCGACGTGGGCAGCACCAACGACGTGATCCGCAAGATCTCGAACGACGAAGGCGAGATCGGCCTGGTGTACAACCCGCCCAGCGAACCCAAGCTGGTGTCGCGCGCGTCGAAGCGGCAGCCGATGATGGCGATCGTCGGCCCCGACTTTCCGCGCCGCAGCCACAAGGTGCTGACGGTGCAGCAGCTCGCCACCTACCCGCTGGCGGCCACTCACCCGTCCTACGGCACGCGGCAGATGATGGAGGCCGTGGAATACGCCGAGCGCGTACGGCTCGCGCCGATCATCACCACCAATTCCTTCGCGATCCTGAAGGAGTTCGTGAAATCCGGGCTCGGTATCTCGGTGATGCCGGCCTTCGCGGTGACGGCCGAGCTGCAGGCCAGGGAGCTGTTCGCGATCGACATCGCGCATCCGATCCTCGAGAACGCCGAAGCGCACATGGTCACGCGCGTGGGCCGCAAGCTCTCGGTGGCCGCCAACAAGATGCTGCAGATGATGACGGGGCAGATGCGGGCGTTTCGTTAGGGGGGCTGGCGTGGCCCGTACTCCTGCTCCTGAACGCGACGCGGGTTCGGGTTTGGAGACGGCTTCATGAAAACCGCTGATTCCGCTACAAAGTGTTCCAGCAGATCAAGCAGCAGCCGCGTTCGAGACAGGCTTCATGGACAACGCCAGGCGCCCGTGCCCTCATGGGCGCATCACCCAAGCCAAACGTCCTCACGCATCCGGATCGGGAATCCGCGCCGACTGAATCACCACCAGCGTATCGCCCGCCTCGATCCTGCACGGCGCATCCTCGTAAAACGAATAGATCTTCCCGCAGCGATCGAGCCCGACCACGATCGCGCCCGGCACGACGTTCGTCAGGCAGCCGATCTCATGCGGCAATGCCTCGCGCTCCAGCAGCGTCGCGCGCCCGCGCGTCGACAGCATGTCGTTCACGAACGGCACGATGTAGCGGCTGTGGACCGCATCCGCCAGCAACAACGCACCGATCTTCGTCGACGATACGATCACGTCCGCGCCGGCCTGCCGCAGTTGCCGCTGGTACAGGTTCTCCTGAATCCGCACGACGATCTTCGTATCGGGCGCGATGCTGCGCACCGACAGCGTCAGCAGGATCGCGGTCGGATCGTCGGTCACCGAAATGATCACGGCCTTCGCCGCGCGCACCTGCGCCTGCTGCAGCAGATCCTCATGGGCCGGATCGCCGAGCAACCCCGTCACGCCGAGCGACGTCGCCGCCTCGAGGGCCTGCTGCTGCGAATCGATCACGATGATCGTCGCCGGATCGACGCCGCTCTCCAGCAACTCGCGCACCGCGATCGATCCCGACAGGCCATAACCGCACACGACGATGTGATCGGACAGTTGCTTCTGCAGGCGTTTCATGCGGAATTCCTCGATGACGCGCTGGATCACGAACTGATACGCCGTGCCCAGGAAAATGAACCAGATGCCGATGCGGATCGGCACGATGAAGAACGCATCGAGCAGGCGCGCCCGCGCCGTGACGGGCACGATATCGCCGTAGCCGACCGTCGCGACCGTGACCATCGTGAAGTACACGAGATCGGCCACGGTCATCGGCGTGCTCTTGGTCGAATCGCGCAGGCCGTCGCGATCGAGATACAGCACGAGGAACGCCAGCGTGCACAACAGCACGACCGCGCCGAGACGGAACAGCAGCGTGCGCAGCGGCGACGTCGCGGGGCGCGTGAACAGCGTGCGCGCACGCGGCGCCTGCCACGGATTGCGGGCGCGACGCAGGCGCATGCGCAACGAGCGGCGCTGATCGGATGGCGTGGCCAACGGGGAATCTCCTGAAGGATGCGGGCTCGATTCTACGACGGGAACGCGTGTGCCCGGCCGTCACAGCATGCTGCGCGGCCGCACCATCGTCCCGTCGACGAACCGCCGCGCGCGAAACGCCGACAGGTCGAGCGACGGCGCGCCCGTGTCGATCCATTCGGCGAGCAGCCGGCCGACGATCGGCCCCATCGCGAAGCCGTGCCCGCAGAACCCTGTCGCAATCGCGAGCCCCGACGGCGTACCCGGCGCATCGATCACCGGGATGCCGTCGGGCAGCACGTCGATCAGGCCGGCCCACGCTTCGACGATCTGCGCATCCTTCAGCGCGGGAAAGATTGCCTTGAGCTTCGCGAGCGCGCGCGGCGCATGCGCCCGATTCGGCTGCGGCTGCGGATCGCGCGGCTCGATCGGCCCGGTCGCGCCGCCAATGCGTGCGAACACGTCGCGCCAGGCGGACGCATTCAGGTGCAGCCGGAATTTGTCGCGCTGCGACCAGAATTCCGGCCAGAAGAGGCTCAATCCGCGCAGGTGGCCGAGCGTCAGATCGACGTCGACCTGCATGTCGTCGGCGAGGTTGATCGCGCCGTTCTTGCGCTGCCGGATGCCGAGACCGTGCCCCCAGATCGTCGACGCGGACACGTCGGGCAGCACGTTGGTGCGCATGCAGGTGCCGCGCACGGCCTGCTGCGGCAGCCGGATGCCGACGCCGTCGAGCAGCCGGAAACTGGTCGCGCCGGCCGCGCAGATCACGCGCCGCGTGCGGATCGTGCCGCGTTCGGTCGCGACGCCGACGACCGCGCCGCCCGCCGTCTCGATCGCGGTCACGCCGCAGCCTTCGAAGAAACGCGCGCCGGCCTCGGTCGCGCGCGCCGCGAACGCGGCGGCCACGCGGCGCGGCTCGGCCTGGCCGTCGGTCGCCGTGTACAAGCCGCCGAGGGTACGCGCGTGCGTCGACAGGCCGTTCACGCGTTCGTCGATCTGTGCGCGCGTCAGCGTGCGCGTGTCGAGCCCGTGCTCGCGCGCCACGGTGAGCCACGCCTGGAACGAGGCCCAGTCGTCTTCGTTGTCCGCCAGGTAGAGGCAGCCGCCCTGCCGCCATTCGAGATCGAAACCGAGCGCCTGCTCCAGGCCTTCCCAGATCCGCATGCCGGCCATCATCAGCGGCACTTCGGCGGATTCACGCCCTTGCTGTCGCACGAAGCCCCACGCGCGCGTCGATTGCTGGCCGGCGATGCGCGATTTGTCGAGCACGACGGCTTTCAAGCCGCGCAAGCCGAGGTAGTACGCGGCCGCGCAGCCCATGATGCCGGCGCCGACGATCACGACGTCGGCTTCGGGTGGAAATGCCGTATCGGCGTGGCTCAATGCGTCGTGCAGCGGATAGGTGGTGGTCATTGTTTTCTGTCGGATGTCAGGGCACGGCAGGCGAAGCTTAGCGCGTCGATGCCGCGATCGCCGAAGCGGCCGCGGCTGGCAAGCAACTGTTCGCGCAGGATCAGCGCGAGCGGCTGCTGTCCGTCGAGCGGGAAAACGGCGAGCCGTTCCTGTATCTGCCGGCGTAGCGCGCACGCGCAATCGATGCGCGTCGCGCTCGACCACGCCACGTCGAATGCCCGATCACCGCGCAACCATTCAGTCAGGACTTCACGGCCTGCGCGGGGCGGCCGCTGCACAAGCGCTCAGTGCGAATAGCGCGTTTGCGTGCCTGCCGTACGATCGAACGGCTGCAGCCTCGCGAGCTGCTCGATCGACATCGTGACGACTTCGAGAACATGCCGCGCGATTTCGTCGTCGGCCATGCCGGCGTTGACGTACTGCTCGATGCTCATCGTGCGGGGCGGGTAGCTGCCGGTTTCGTCATCGACGATGTCGATCCTGGCTGTCCGCCTCTCGGGCGACAGCACGATCTGGACGGTCTTGCCGTGAACGACGGTCTGCATGCACAAGGTGGACATTCGCGGTCTCCAATTGCGTTGCCTTCGGACGATCGATACCCCACAACGGGAGTCGTCAATCTACAAATTTCCCGACGCATTCGCAATATTCAGGCAGCAATGCCGGCCGTTCGGCGCACTACACCGCCGCTCGACCCGAGGCCCGCATGGCACGGGCCTCGGCACACGCCGCGCTACGCATAGCGGCTCAACCACTCTTCGGAGAATTGTCTGGCGTACGCGACCGCTTCGGCTTCGGTGTCGAATTCACCCAGCTTGCGGAACGCAGCCTCGCGGCTGAAACCCACCTTCGTGACCTCGACCTGCGCGGCGTATTTGCCGGTCTCCGTCACGCGCGGCTCGCAGTTCATTTCGTATCCGCGCATCAAGAATTTCTTCTGCATCGGTTCAAACGCTTTTTTGAGACGGCGAAATCGTAGCACGCGGCTTTGCTGGCGTCGAAAATGTAACTTCGTTGGTTTCACTAGAGGAAACCGTCCAGCGATCGTCCTACAAAAATGGCATGGCTACGTCGGTCCGGGCCAGTACGCGCCCTGCGCTGGTGCATCGCACGGCGATTACCTGCCGTCTCGTGCGCAATCGCATCCCGGTCCGTCGTCAATCCCATCCCGGTCCGTCGGAATGCGGACGTGAAGGCGTCGAACGCCCCGCCGCGCGCTCGCGCCGAGGCTGGTCGGACGTAACGTCATGACACACCTTTCACACAAACGCACCTTTCACAACACTGAATGACGACCATTTTGCGGTAAAGTTATCTTTTCCGTGCGTGGCCGGTCGGCTCGCCATTGGACGTCATGAAGACTGTCCGCCGAGACTGCCGCAAGGCGTCGTTCTGAACGTCACGATCCGTCCCCGTAGCATGACCACTGAAGCAATCACCACGGATTCCCTCGCGGTTGCCGAGCGCGTGCGCGAACTGATGACCCGCAACGGCATCGGCAAGCGCCAGCAGACCACCGAGCTGTGCCGCATCCTCGATCTGAGTTTCTCGCAAGGCCACCGCAAACTGCGCGGCAGCAGCCCCTGGACGCTCGCGCAGATCAAGAAAGTCGCCGAAGCGTACGGCGAACCCGCCGCCCAGTTGTTCGGCGCGCAAACGCTCGACCCCGGCATGGTCGGCGCCTATTCCCAGGAAGCCGTCCTGTATGCGGGCGTCGCCGAGATTCCGTGCACCGCCTGGATCGGCGCGCCGCTCGAAGCCGGCGCGCGCCCCGAGTTCGTCGCGTACGAACAGAACGGCCGCTGGCGCGTGCTGCGCCATACCGGCGTGCTGTACCAGAACGCGTACGACGTACACAAGATCGAGATCTATCCGCGCCGCGCGGAGAGCGACAAGCTCGTCGTCGCGGTGATCGACCCCGATCGCGTCAGCGCAACCGAGCTGTGCCGCTATCTCGAACGGCAGGGTTTCGCGACGGCCGCGTTCGACGGCCTCGCGGCGTTCGTCGACGCGCTGCAGGGTCAGGCCTTCGACGCGGTCCTGACCGAATGGCTGTTCGACGACGGGACGGCCGCCACCGCGATCAAGGCCGTGCGCACGTCCGACAACCCGGGCGCGCCGATTTTCGTGCTGACGGGCGACCTGCTCACCGGACGCGCGAGCGAGGCCGACATCAGCGAAGTGATCCGCGCGTTCGACGTGGTGTGCTACGAAAAACCCGCGCGCATGGCGATCCTCAGCGCCGATCTCGCGAAGCGGCTCACGCGCGGCTGACGTCCGCCGGGCCGGCCGCCCGAATCGCGAACGGCCAACCTCCGCGCGGCGCCGCGGGCATGAACGGGTTCCTCAGTACAATAGCCGCACCCGTTCACGCCCACGCCGGCATCCGCCGCCCGACGCCATGGCCCGCCTCATCCCCGACGACTGGAAAAGCCTCGCCGCGACCGGCGCGGCCGAACGCGAGCGCGAGACGCTCGCCGCGCTCGAACACGCGCTGCCCGACAGCTACACCGTGTATCACGGCGTCCACTGGACGCGCGCCGACCAGGCATTCTCGGTGTTCGGCGAAGCCGCGTTCGTCGTCGTGAGCCCGGCCGGGCGCGTGCTGCTGATCGAACAGAAGGCTGGCTTCCTGCGCGAGACCCCGAAAGGGCTCGTGAAGGTCTACCTGCAAAAGGAGCGCAATGTCCCGATCCAGCTCGCGCGCACGCAGGAGACGCTGCACCGGCGCCTGACGGCCGCGCTCGGCGCGGGCGTCTACGGCGTCGAGGCGCTGCTGTACTGCCCAGACTACTCGATCCGCGACGCGTCGATCGCCGGCGTCGCGCCCGACCGCATCGTCGATGCGTCGCGCAAGGCGCAGCTCGCGCAGGTGATCCAGCAGATCCTGCCCGAGGACGACGAGCACTTTCCGAACGCGCCGAAGCTCCACCATTTCCTCGCGGACGAACTCGCGCTCACGCCCGACACGAGCGCGCTCGTCGGGCAAGCCGGCACGCTCGTCACGCGGCTGTCGGGCGGGCTCGCCGCATGGGCGCGCCAGCTCGACTTCACGCCGTTCCGGCTGCGCGTGACCGGCACCGCGGGGTCGGGCAAGACCCAGCTCGCGGTGCAGGTGATGCGCGATGCCGTCGCGGCCGGCCAGCGCGTGCTCTACGTCTGCTTCAACCGGCCGCTCGCCGACTACATCGCGCGCATCGCACCGCCCGGCGCGAAGATCGCGAATTACCACCAGCTGTGCGACTGGGTCGCGCGTGACGGCGGCTATACGCCCGATTTCCAGGTGCCCGGCGAATTCGACCGGCTCGAGGCGCGCTTCGCGCAAGCGCCGATTCCCGAACGCTGGCGCTTCGACGTGCTGATCGTCGACGAAGGGCAGGATTTCCATGCGCCGTGGGCAGCCGCGCTGGAGCGCCTGCTCGTGCCGGACGGCGCATGGTGGTGGCTGGAAGATCCGCTGCAGAACCTGTACATGCGCGAACCCGTCGCGCTGCCCGGCTGGGTCACGTTGAAGGCACTCGCGAATTACCGCAGCCCGCGCGACCTGCTCGAATTCGTGCGCGACGTCGTCGGCCGGGTCGAGCCGCTCGCGGCCGAACTGCGTTCGGGCAGCCCGTTCGACGGGTCCGATCCGTCGGTGTCGGCCTACGGGGAAGAAGGCGCGTCGGGCGACGCACTGGCGCAAGCCTGCATCGACGCGACCAAGCGTGCGATCACGCAGGCGCTATCGCTCGGTTTCCGCAAGCAGGACATCGCGGTGCTGTCGTACCGCGGCCGCGAAGGCTCGGTGCTCGCGCCGCTCGACCAGCTCGGCCCGCACCGGATCAAGCGTTTCACCGGCAAGTACGACCTGTTCGGCAACCCCGAGTATCGCGAAGGCGACGTGCTGCTCGACTCGATCTACCGCTTCAAGGGCCAGTCGGCGCCGTGCGTGATCCTCACCGAGGTCGACTTCGACACGCTCGACGCGCGGGCCGCGCGCAAGCTGTTCGTCGGTGCGACGCGCGCGACGATGAAGCTGCTGATCGTCGCGTCGTCGCGCGCGGCCGCGCAACTGGCGGACGCGGCGGGTTGACGCGGCGGGCGGGCAAGCGCCTGCCCGTTACCGCGCCGCCGTCGTTTCGATTCAGGCGACGCGGAACGCGCCCACCGCGCGACGCAGCCCGTCGGCCTGTTCCTCGAGCGACGCGGCAGCCGCGGCCGCCTGCTCGACGAGCGCCGCATTCTGCTGCGACACCTGATCCATCTGCGACACCGCGCGGTTCACCTGCTCGATCCCGTCGCGCTGCTCGCTCGACGCGGCCGCGATCTCCGTCATGATGCCCGTCACGCGCCCGATCGCCTGCTGGATGTCCTGCATCGTCGTGCCGGCCATACCGACGAGCCGCGAGCCGGTCGCGACCCGTTCGACCGATTCGCCGATCAGCGTGCGGATTTCCTTCGCCGCGGACGCCGAGCGCTGCGCCAGCGTGCGCACCTCGCCCGCGACCACCGCGAAGCCGCGGCCTTGCTCGCCCGCGCGCGCGGCTTCCACCGCCGCATTCAGCGCGAGGATGTTGGTCTGGAACGCGATGCCTTCGATCGTGCCGATGATGTCGGCGACCTTCTGCGAGCTCTGGTCGATTTCGTTCATCGTGCCGATCACCTCGCCGACGACCGTCGCGCCGCGCGTCGCGATCTCGCTCGCGCTGTCCGCGCAGGCCTGCGCCTCGAGCGCGTGGTCCGCGTTCTGCTTCACGGTCGCCGTCAGTTGCTCCATGCTCGCGGCCGTCTCCTGCAGCGCCGACGCCTGTTCCTCGGTGCGCTGCGACAGGTCGGTGTTGCCGGCCGCGATCTGGTGCGTCGCCGTCGAAATCGCTTCGGAGCCGTGGCTCACCTGGCGCACCGTATCCGCGAGGCTGCGCTGCATGCCCGTCACGCCCTTGACCAGCTCGGCCATCTCGTCACGCGACGACCAGCGCACTTCCGACGTGAGGTCGCCGTCCGACAGTCGGCGGAAATGCGACAGCAGGCGATTCACCGGTTGCGTGATCGCGAAATGCAGGCCGATCGCGCAACCCAGGCACGCGGCCAGCCCGAATGCGATGCCCGCGATCGCGCCCATGCGCATCCAGCCGTAATAGGTCTGCGCGGTGTCGTACACGTCCTTGCCGCGCCCGGCCTGGTACGCATCGAGCGCGTCGGTCGCCTGCGTGAGCGCGACCGACAGCGGCGGCGCGACGGTCATTAGCAAGCGGTCGGCTTCGTCGCGCCGCCCTTCGCGGATCGCATCGATCATCGGCTTCAGCGCCTGCCCGATCAACGCCTGGCGCGCGGCATCGAGGCGGCTCGCGAGCGGGCCCTCGTCGCCGTCGTGCGGCATCGCCGCGTAGTTGCGCCATGCCGTGTCGGCCTTCGCGAGATAGCCCTCGGCCTTCTTCACGAGCTCGGGCACCTCCGGCGCTTCCGGATGCAGCAGCGCACGGTCGAGCGTGGTGCGCACGATCGTCAGGTTCAGGCTCGCCGCGGACAGCGCGGTCTTCGCCGCCAGTTGCCGCGTATAGGCCTCGTCGAGGGCGCGGTTCGAGCTCTGCATGCCCGCGAGGCCGATCAGCCCCGACACGACGAGCAGCACGGCAACGAGGCCGAGCGTGGAGAAGATCCGCGTACGGATGGAGAAACGGGAAAACAGGGCGTTCAGGTTCATGACGGCACGTGAGCGGTGAAAAGAGCCGCGGCAATCGGTCCGCGGCCCTCTCTATTACGGTTTGCCTGCACAAAACTTGAGTCCGGCCCTGCCTTGCGGCTGATCGTGGTCAATTTTTCCGGCGGCAATCTCCCGTTACGACTGCAACATATCGAGGCTGGGCAGAAATTGACTAGTCAATCATTAATGGCTATATTTCAACCCAATTCCCTGCCATGGCAGATATCTCGATGACCACCGACACCCTCCTCACTCCGCCGGCCGCCGACGCGGCCCGCCGCGACGCGCCGACCGGGCTGATCGTCGCCGCGCTGCTGCTCGTCATGCTGCTGTCCGCGCTCGACCAGACGATCGTGTCGACCGCGCTGCCGACGATCGTCGGCGAACTCGGCGGGCTCGACCAGTTGTCGTGGGTCGTCACCGCGTACCTGCTGTCGTCCACCGTCGTACTGCCGCTGTACGGCAAGCTCGGCGACCTGTACGGCCGCAAGATCGTGCTGCAGGCGGCGATCGTGCTGTTCCTCGCCGGCTCCGCGCTGTGCGGCGTCGCGCAGGACATGACGCAACTGATCGTGCTGCGCGCGCTGCAGGGGCTCGGCGGCGGCGGCCTGATGGTCGTCACGATGGCCGCGATCGGCGATCTGGTGCCGCCCGATCGCCGGGCGCGCTACCAGGGGATGTTCGGCGGCGTCTATGGCCTCGCGACGATCGTCGGGCCGCTGCTCGGCGGCTTCCTGGTCGAACACCTGTCGTGGCGCTGGATCTTCACGATCAACCTGCCGCTCGGCGTGCTCGCGCTCGCGGTGATCGGCATGGCGTTCCGGCCGCACACCGCGCACGTGAAGCACCGGATCGACTACATGGGCGCCGCGTTCCTCGCGACCGCCCTCACCTGCGTGATCCTGTTCACGAGCGAAGGCGGCTCGCTGCTGCCGTGGACGTCGCCGCAGCTTTGGATGACGCTCGCGCTCGGCCTCGTCGCGATCGGCGGCTTCATTTACGAAGAACGCCTCGCGGCCGAACCGATCATGCCGCTCGAGCTGTTCCGCCACCGCACCTTCGTGCTGGTCAGCCTGATCGGTTTCGTGGTCGGCATCGCGCTGTTCGGCTCGGTCACGTTCATCCCGCTCTACCTGCAGGTCGTGAAGGGCTCGACGCCGTCGCAGGCCGGCATGCAGCTGCTGCCGATGATGGGCGGGATGCTCGTCACGTCGATCGTCAGCGGGCGGCTGATCTCGCGGCTGGGCTCATACCGAATGTTCCCGATCGCGGGGACGCTGACCGGCGGCGTCGCGATGGCGCTGCTGTCGACGCTGACGCTCGACACGCCGCTGCACACGATGTACGCGTACATGGCGCTGCTCGGGATCGGCCTCGGCATGGTGATGCCCGTGCTGACGCTCGCCGTGCAGAACACGGTCGAATTCCGGCACATGGGGGTGGCGACGTCGGGCGCGACGCTGTTCCGCTCGATCGGCGGCTCGCTCGGCGTCGCCGCGTTCGGCGCGCTGTTCTCGCACGGGCTGCAATCGCGGATGACGCATGCGCTGCCGGCCGGCACGGAATTGCCGCCCGCGCTCGGCCCGGCCGCCGTGCATCAGTCGCCGGATGCCGTGCGCGACGCGTACCTGCATGCGTTCGCCGGGTCGCTGCACGTCGTGTATCTGTCGGCCGCGACGGTCATCGCGATCGCGTTCGTGCTCGCGTGGTTCGTCGAGGATGCGCCACTGCGCAAGCACCACTGACCAGCGGGCGGCTTGCGACGCGACCGTCGAGCCGCGTCGCGAACCGCCCGCGCCCGCCGTCACGCCAGCAGCACGACACCGCCCGTCGTCGCGCGCGACTCCAGCAACCGGTGCGCGTCGGCCGCCTGTTCGAGCGGCAGCCGCGCGCCGATCTCGACATGCATGCCGCCCGCCAGCCGGTCGAGCGTCGCACGCGCGGCGTCCCGATAGGCGTCGACGTCGCGCGCGATGAAACCGAGCACGCTCGGCCGCGCAAGCGCGATCGAACGGGCCGGGCCCAACTCGTCGAGATCGAACGTCTGCCGCGCGCCGATCGCCGCCACCTGCCCGATGCTCGCGACCATCCCGAACGGACGAACCGCCCCGAGCGTACGGGTCAGCACGTCGCCGCCGATTCCGTCGATCGCGTAATCGACGCCCGCCCCGCCGCCGAACGCCCGCGCGGCTGCAACGAAATCCTCCTCGCGATAATCGACCACCGCTTCGGCGCCGTGCACGCGCACGAGCGCGGCTTTCGCGGCCGATCCGACCGTGCCGATCACCCGCGCGCCGAGCGCATGCGCCCACTGCGTCGCGAGCAGCCCGACGCCGCCGGCCGCCGCGTGCACGAGTACCGTATCGCCGGCGCCAACCTGCCGCACGCGATGCAGCAGCATGTAGACGGTGATCCCCTTCAGCAGCCCGGCGGCGGCGGCTTCGTCGCTCAGCCCGTCGGGAATCGGCAGCACGCGCTCGGCCGGCATCGTGCGCAGGCTCGCGTAGCTGCCGGTCGGCAGGCCGGCATACGCGACACGCTGACCGGGGACGAGCTCCGTCACGCCCGGCCCGACCGCGTCGATCACGCCGGCCGCCTCGACGCCGAGCGCGTCTGGCAGCGCGGGCAACGCGTGCGCGCCCGTCCTGAAATAGATGTCGACGAAATTCACGCCGATCGCGGTCTGGCGAATCCGCACTTCGCCGGCCCCGGGTAACCCGACGGGCGCATCGACGCGGCGCAGCACGCCGGCGTCGCCGTAACGGTCGATGCCGATCCGGATGGCGTTGGCAGTTTGGGTCATGACGTTCCTCGCTATCGAATGAAGTGAATGAAGTGACACGATGATCCCATCGTGCATAATCGAACGGAATTCACGCTGAGCGCCCATCTACTGTGCAAAATTCGACCGATCACGATTCTGCCGGCGCACCCGCGCTGCCGATGAGCTGGGACGACATCCGCTACTTTCTGGCGGTGATGCGCGGCGGCAGCCTGTCGGCCGCCGCGCGAGCGCTGCAGGTCCAGCATTCGACGGTCGCGCGGCGCATCGACGCGCTGGAATCGGCGCTGGGAATCCGGCTGTTCGACCGGCTGCCGCGCGGCTGGCCGCCGACCGACGAAGGGCTGCACCTGGCTGAGCACGCCGCACGCCTCGAAGCCGACGCGCATGCGTTCGCGCGCGCCGCGCAAGGCGCGGCCGCGCTCGACGGCGTGGTGCGCGTATCGGCGTCGCCGGTGTTCGCCAGCCATTTCCTCGCGCCGCGCCTGGCCCGTGCACAGCGCGCGTGGCCGGCGCTGCGGATCGACCTGATGGGCGAGATGCATGCGGCCAACCTGTATGCGCGCGAAGCCGACCTCGCGGTGCGGCTGTCGCGGCCGAGCGAACCGGGGCTCGCCGCGCGCCGGCTCGGCACGATGCGCTTCGCGCTGTGCGCGGCACCGGAATGGGCGGACGCGCCGCCCGACACCTGGCCGTTCGTCGGCTACGACGACGCGCTCGCGCAAACGCCGCAGCAGCAATGGCTCGAACGCGTCGCGGCCGGGCGCCGTTTTGCGTTCATCGCCAACGACCTCGCCGCGCAGCATCGCGCGTGCGCAGCCGGGGCCGGCGTCGCGCTGCTGCCGCGGTTTCTCGTCGACGATCCGGCCGCGCACGCCGGCGCACCGCTCGTCGAGCTGACGGCCGCGCCGCGTTGCGACATCGAGCGCGAAATCTGGCTCGTCGTTCATCCGGACGTGCGCCGGTCGCCGCGTGTGCAGCGCGTCGCCGACGCGATCGCCGATGCGGTTCATGCGGCGGACGGCCGGCTGTAAGCCGCCGAAACCACAAACGGCTTTGCCACGCGCGTCGGCGGCCGGCATAGTAGCGTTTTGACTTCGCCCGCGCTGCCCTCATGTCTACTGCTCCCACCTGCGTCGTGCGCGACGCGACCGACGCCGACCTCGACGCGATCCACGCGATCTATGCACACCACGTTCACCACAGCGTCGCGTCGTTCGAGGAAACGCCGCCCGACGTCGCCGAACTGCGCGCACGCCGCGACGCGGTGCTCAGCCACGGGCTGCCGTATCTCGTCGCCGAATGCGACGGTCGCGTAGCCGGCTACGCGTACGCGACGCCCTACCGCACGCGCAGCGCGTACCGCTTCGCGATCGAGGATTCGATCTACATCGACGACGCGCAGCGCGGCCGCGGAATCGGCCGCGCGCTGCTCGACGCGCTGATCGCGCGCTGCGAAGGCGGCCCGTGGCGGCAGATGATCGCGGTGATCGCCGACGGCGGCACCGGCGGCTCGACGTCGCTGCATCGCGCGTTCGGCTTCGAACCGGCCGGCCTGCTGAAAGCGGTCGGCTTCAAGCACGGCCGCTGGATCGACACGGCGCTGCTGCAGCGCCCGCTCGGCGACGGCGCGAACACGCGCCCCGCCTCGCCCGAGCCTGCCGCCGCGCGCTAGAATGGCCGCATGTCAAAACAGACTCATTCCACGCCCGACGAGGCCACGCCGGATTCCCGCAACGAGTACACGGTCGACGAACTCGCGCGCGTGTCCGACACCACCGTGCGCAACGTCCGCGCGTACCAGGACCGCGGGCTGCTGGCGCCGCCGGAGAAACGCGGGCGCGTCGGCATCTACGACGACACGCACGTCGCGCGCCTGAAGCTGATCAATCATCTGCTCGCGCGCGGCTACACGCTGTCGAACATCCAGGACCTGATCAAGGCGATCGACGAAGGCCACGACCTGCGCTCGATCCTCGGCCTCGAGAACGCGATCGGCGGCCGCTGGTCGCACGAGCTGCCGAAAACCTATTCGCTCGCGCAACTCGCGCAGATGTTCGGCCCGCAAGCGACCACGCAACTGTCGCGCGTGACCGAGCTCGGGCTGCTCGAACGGCGCGGCCTGTCGTTCGTCGCGAAAAGCCCCGCGCTGCTCGAGGCGGCGGCCGCGATGACGAAGGAAGGGATTCCGCCGCGCGAGCTGCTCGACGTGATCAGCCTCGCGCGGCCGCATTTCGACGCGATCGCGCGGCTGCTCGTCGATCTCGTCGTGAAGCGGCTCGACCGCTACGACGCCGGCACGCTGCCGCCGGCCACCGACGTGCCCGAACTGGTCGACGCGATCTGGCGGCTGCGTCCGCTCGCTGCCGTGTTCGTCGAAGGCGAGACGAACCGCGCGCTCGAAACCGCGGCCGGCGCGTATCTCGGCGGCCGGGTCGCGACGATCCTCGACAAGAAGCTCAGCGACGAAGCGGCGCGGCAGTCCGGCGCGCCGGATACGTCCGATCCGGCAGGCCACGACGACAAAGCATAGGGCCGACGCCGTCATATCCATATCGGCAATGCTTCGTTTGCGGGCACGATCGCCCATGCGACGATTCTTCCAACCGAGCGGCACCGGCCGCTCTCCGAAGATGCCTCGCATGGAGTTCATTCGATGATTCGTTTCACCCGCTGGATCACCCGCGCCGCCGCCGTCTCGCTGGTCGCCTTGTCCGCCGCGTCGGCGTTCGCGCAAGGCGGCGCCGACAAGATCGTGCGCATCGGTTATCAAAAGGCCGGCCTGTTGTCGATCGTCAAGGCGCAGGGCGCGCTCGAGGCGCGGCTCAAGCCGCTCGGCTATGGCGTCCAATGGTTCGAATTCCCGGCCGGCCCGCAACTGCTCGAAGCACTGAACGCAAACAGCATCGACTTCGGCTATACGGGCGCGCCGCCGCCCGTGTTCGCGCAGGCGGCCGGCGTGCAGTTCGTCTATGTCGGCGCGGAACCGCCGGCGCCGCACAACGAGGCAGTGTTCGTAAAGGCCGATTCGCCGATCCGGACGGTGGCCGGCCTGCGCGGCAAGAAGGTCGCGCTGCAGAAAGGCTCGAGCGCGAACTACCTGCTGCTCGAGGCGCTGAAGAAGGCCGGCGTGCGCTATGACGAAATCCAGCCGGTCTATCTCCCGCCGGCCGACGCGCGCGCCGCGTTCGAAAGCGGCAACGTCGACGCGTGGGCGGTTTGGGACCCGTACTACGCGGCCGCGCAGAGCGCGCTGAAGGTGCGCACGCTGTCCGACTACACGGGGCTCGCGGCGACCAACAATTTCTACGAGGCGACGCGGAGTTTCGCGCAACAGCATCCCGACGTGGTCGGCGCGATCCTGAAACAGGCGCGCGAAACGGGCCAGTGGGTCAACGGGCATCCGGCCGACACGGCCGCGCTGCTGGCGCCGAAGGTCGGGTTGCCGCAGGCGCTCGTCGAGACGTGGATCAAGCGCGTGCCGTTCGGTGCGGTGCCGCTCGACGAGCGCATCGTCGCCGCGCAGCAAGGTGTGGCCGATGCGTTCTACGCGGCGAAGCTGATTCCGCAGAAGCTGAGCGTGGCCGACAACGCCTGGGTCGACAAGAACGTCGCGAGTGCGCTGGCGGCGAAGTAATACGCGCGGCACCCTCCCTCAGCAGGCCGGCCGGGCGCGATGCCCCGCCGGCCGCTTTCGTGTCCCGCGTGGCACACGCTCAACGCAACGCGTTCGCCACCTTCTTCTGCCGCCATACACACAGCAGATCGCAAGCGACATGCGCGGCCGCGATCGCCGTGATGTCCGCATGATCGTACGCGGGCGCCACCTCCACCACATCCGCTCCGACCAGATTCACCGCCCCGAGCGAGCGCACGATCGCCAGCGCCTGCGCCGACGACAAGCCGCCCGCCACCGGCGTCCCGGTTCCCGGCGCGAACGCCGGATCGAGGCAATCGATGTCGAAGGTCAGATACGCAGGCCGCGCGCCGACGATCTCGACGATCCGCTCGACCGCCGCCCGCGCACCATGGTCATGCACCCACGCGGCATCGAGCCGCTCGATCCCGAGAAAGTCGTCGTTCCACGTGCGGATGCCGACCTGCACCGACGTCGCGGGATCGATCAGCCCTTCCTTCACGGCCTTGTAGAACATCGTCCCGTGATTGAGGCTGTCCGGATCGTCGTCGGCCCACGTATCGCAATGCGCGTCGAAGTGAATCAGCGACAGCGGCTTGCCATAGCGCTCCGCGTGCGCGACCAGCAGCGGATACGTGATGTAGTGATCGCCGCCGAGCGTCAGCATCTTCGCGCCCGAGCGCAGGATCGTGCGCGCATGCTCGACGATCGCCGGCTTGATCGACAGCGGATTGTGCGCGTCAAACCAGCAGTCGCCGTAGTCGACGGCCGCGAGATCGTCGAACGGATCGAAGCCCCACGGATACGGATGGAGCTCCGCGAGCTGCACGCTCGCCGCGCGGATCGCGGCCGGCCCGAGCCGCGCGCCGGAACGATAGGTCGTCGCGAGATCGAGCGGTACGCCGGAGATCGCGACGTCGACGCCGTCGAGCGCACGGGAGTAATTGCGGCGCATGAACGACAGCACGCCCGCATAGGTGTTTTCGATCGAGGAACCGTACGGCGTCGTGCGACGGATCGCGCCGTCGCCGTGGAGAAGTTCGGTCATGGTCGGACCTGTTTTCGTGGGGAGCCGGCGCCGCCCTTCGCATCAGCGCGCGGGCCGGGCACGGCATGGATTCATCGGCACGCCCCGGCTCGCGCATCCGGTCGCGCGGCCAGGCGGGGCATCGACAACGGCAATACCGCGGCGATCATAGCAAGCCGAATCGCAGCCGTTGCCCCGGTTCAGCCGGGGCAACGCGCGGAAAAACCAGCGGCGGCATCGCGGCTCGTCGCCGTCGTTTCCTAGAAGGATTCACCGGTTTTCGCGCCTTCGTTCTTCCGGATAATGGCCGGCAGCCGCGCCCTCGACGGCGCGCCGTCCGCTGCAGACGAAGACAAACCGGAGACACCCGCCTTGATCGCCACGCTTCCCGCCACCTATCGCCGGCTCTGGCCGCTCGCCATCGCCGCGGCGTTGCTGTACGGACTGTCGCTCGCCGCCGCACCCTATCCGGGCCAGGCCGCCGCGAAAGCCGCGATGGGCATCCTGCTGCTCGCGGCGGGCAGCACCTGCGGCGCGCCGCGCGAACGCGCGTGGCTGTGCGCGGCGCTCGCGACCGCCGTGCTCGGCGACGTACTGCTCGCGCTGCCCGACTGGCCGCTGTCGTTCGTCCTCGGCCTCGGCGCGTTCCTGCTCACGCACCTGTGTTATTGCGCGATCTTCTTCCGGTGGCGCGCGCGGCCGCACGGCTGGCGCATCGTTGCGCTCGTCGGGCTATGGATCGCCGCGCCGGCGTTCTACGCGGCGTTCTTCCCGCACCTCGGCGAGCTGCTGGCGCCGGTCGCCGTCTACATGCTCGTGCTGTGCGTGATGGCGAGCTTCGCGCTCGCCGCCCGCACGCGCGGCCCGCTGGTCGCCGTCGGCAGCCTGATCTTCGTCGGCTCCGACACGCTGATCGGCGTCGGCCGCTTCCTTGACGGCTTTCCGGGCATCGACTATCTGATCTGGGGCCTCTATGCGCTCGCGCAGGTCACGATCGTGGCCGGGGTTTTCCATGAGACGGCCGCCCGATCGATCCGTCCCTGATACCGTTTCAAACGGACCGTCGCGCGCCGGCGGTCCCGTTTCTTCCCCGTCTCGCCCTGCCGACGGCCTTTTCCGGCCATCCCGCATTGCGGAAACTGCTCCGTTCCAAACCCCGCTCAGCCTTTTCCCGCCTGGCTTCCGGCCCTTAGAGCGCCGCTTCTAGCCTCTTGCGGTTTCCGGGTTCACCCACTATCGTTACATCAAACAATGTAACATTCAAAAATGAGCCAAATCGGAGACACCCGGATGAATGCTCGCACGTTGCCTTTCGGTCCACCCGGCCATGACGGCCTGGACGAAACCATCGACATCGCCATCATCGGCACCGGCTTCGCCGGCCTCGGGATGGCGATCCGCCTGAAACAGACGGGCGTGACCGACTTCGTCGTCCTCGAGAAGGCCGCGTCGGTCGGCGGCACGTGGCGCGACAACCATTACCCCGGGTGTGCATGCGACGTGCAATCGCACGTCTATTCGTTCTCGTTCGCGCCGAACCCGCGCTGGACGCGCATGTTCGCGCCGCAGCCGGAGATCCGCGCGTATCTCGAAGACTGCGTGCAGCGCTTCGGCGTCGGCCCGCACCTGCGGCTGAATCACGAATTGCAGCGCGCCGAATACGACGAAGCCGCGCAACGCTGGCGCCTCACGTTCGCGAACGGCAAGCGGCTGTCCGCGCGCGTGCTGGTGTCGGGGATGGGCGGCCTGTCGCGCGCCGCGCTGCCGGCGATTCCCGGTGTCGAAAACTTCCAGGGCCGTGCGTTCCATTCACAGCAGTGGGATCACGACTACCCGCTCGAAGGCAAGCGCGTCGCGGTGATCGGCACTGGCGCGAGCGCGATCCAGTTCGTGCCGCAGATCGCGCCGCGCGTGAAGGAACTCGCACTGTTCCAGCGCACGCCGCCGTGGATCATGCCGAAGCCCGACCGTAACCTGAGCGGCTTCGAGAAATGGCTGTTCCGCACGCTGCCGTTCACGCAGAAGCTCGTGCGCAGCGGCATCTACTGGATGCTCGAATCGCGCGTGCTCGGCTTCGCGATCCATCCGTCGCTGATGAAGAACGTGCAGAAGCTCGCGCTGCGCCACATCCGCAAGCAGATTCCCGATCCGGAGCTGCGCAAGGTGGTCACGCCGAACTACACGCTCGGCTGCAAGCGCGTGCTGATCTCCAACGACTACTACCCGGCGCTGTCGCGCAAGAACGTCGACGTGATCACGACCGGCATCGACCATATCGAAGCCGACGCGGTCGTGACGACCGACGGTAAGCGCCATGAAGTCGACTGCCTGATCTACGGCACCGGCTTCCAGGTGGCCGACCCGTATCCGCGCGGCGCGATCATCGGCCGCGGCGGCCTCGATATCGTCGACGCGTGGCGCGACGGCGCGCACGCGTATCTCGGCACGACGCTGCCCGGCTACCCGAACTTCTTCATGATCGTCGGCCCGAACACGGGCCTCGGCCACAACTCGATGGTGTTCATGATCGAGTCGCAGATCGAATACATCCTCGGCGCGCTGCAGGCGATGCGCCGCGAGCGCGCGGAGGCGATCGAGGTGCGCCCGCTCGTCGAGGCGCAGTTCAACAGCGACCTGCAAGGCAAGCTGAAGAAGGCGATCTGGTCGACGGGCGGCTGCAAGAGCTGGTACCTCGACCCGCGCACCGGCAAGAACACGACGTTGTGGCCGGGCTTCACCTGGCGCTTCCGCCAGGCCACCGCGCACTTCTCGATCGCCGATTACCACGCGTATCGCGCACCGCACGACACGACCGCGCGGCCCGCCGCCGCGCCAGCCGCTTCCGCTTCCACGTCCGCCGAAGCGGCCTGAGTCAGACAAGGAGCCACGACATGAGAGATTTCGCCAACAAGGTCGCCGCGATCACGGGTGCCGGCTCGGGCATGGGCCGCGCGCTCGCGATCCAGCTCGCGCAGGCCGGCTGCCACGTGTCGCTCGCCGACAAGAACGGCGTCGGCCTCGCCGAAACCGAACGGATCGTCCGCGCGATCGCGCCGAACGTGCGCGTGTCGACGCGCGTCCTCGACGTCGGCGATCGCGACGCGATGTTCGCGTGGGCCGACGACACCGCGAAAGAGCACGGCAAGGTCAACCTGATCTTCAACAATGCGGGCGTCGCGCTGTCGAGCACGATCGAAGGCATGGAATACAGCGATCTCGAGTGGATCGTGAACATCAACTTCTGGGGCGTCGTGCACGGCACGAAGGCGTTCCTGCCGCACCTGAAGGCATCGGGCGACGGCCACGTGATCAACACGTCGAGCATCTTCGGGATCTTCGCGCAGCCGGGCATGAGCGGCTACAACGCGACCAAGTTCGCGGTGCGCGGCTTCACCGAATCGCTGCGCCAGGAACTCGACATGATGAAGTGCGGCGTGTCGGCCACCTGCGTGCATCCGGGCGGCATCCGCACGAACATCGCGCAGTCGAGCCGCGTCGCGAAGAACATGGTCGGCTTCATCGTCGAGAGCGAACAGCAAGGCAAGGACAGCTTCGAGAAGTTCTTCATCACGACCGCCGACGACGCCGCGCGCACGATCCTCGCCGGCGTGCGCAAGAACAAGCGCCGCGTGCTGATCGGCCGCGACGCGAAGGGCGCGGACTGGATGGCCCGCATCCTGCCGGCCGCCTACCAGGCGCTCGTCGTGCTCGCGACCCGCCGCGAGGCCGCGAAGGCCCGCCGTGCCGCACGCGGCACGCCGGCGCCGGCCCCGGTGCACGCCACCTACAACAATGCAGGCAATCAGGGAGAACAATCATGATGACACCGAACATGATGCCCGTGCGGCGCGACATCCGTTTCGCGCTGCCCCCCGAACGCGCGAAGGACTGGCACGTGCAGGGCGTGCCGGTCACGCACTTCATGAATGCGCTGTCGCTGCTGTTCCCGGCCGGCGAACGCTTCTTCATGGATTCGGTGCGCAACTACCGCGACCGGATCGAGGACCCCGAGCTGAAGAAGCAGGTGATCGGCTTCATCGGCCAGGAAGCGATGCACACGCGCGAGCACATCGAGTACAACGACCTGCTGCAGGCGTCCGGCCTGCCCGCGCACAAGCTCGACAAGCGCCTGTGGACGATCCTCGGCTGGTTCAAGAAGGTGCTGCCGCACTCGATGCAGCTGGCGATCACGATCGCGCTCGAGCACTACACGGCGATCCTCGCGAACCAGTTGCTGTCGGGCCACGAACACCGGATCGACGGCTCGGTCGAGGGCTACCAGCAGATGTGGATGTGGCATGCGATGGAGGAAACCGAGCACAAGGCGGTGTCCTACGACGTGTGGCGCACCGTGATGAAGCCGGGCCTCGGCAGCTACCTGCTGCGCACCGGCACGATGCTGACGACGACCGTATTCTTCTGGGCCATCGTGTTCGACTTCCACGTGCGGCTGATGCGCGCGCACCGTCGAGAACACGGCAAGTTCGGCGGCATGTGGCGCCTCGTGAAGTATCTGTACAGTCCGAAGAACGGCGTGTTCCCGAGCATCGCGCGCGAATGGCTCGACTACTTCCGTCCGGGCTTCCACCCGTGGGATCACGACAACCATCAATACCTGCAGGAGCTCGACACGCTGCTCGAGAACATCGACGCGACCAACGCGCGCTATGCGGCGCAAGCCGCCCCGCGCCGCGTGCCGCTGCATTCGGTCGCGCAGGCATGACGCGATGGCGCGCGCTCACGAGATGCTGACCGTCCAGTCCGGCGACGTGAAACTCGCCGTCTACGTAAGCGGGTCGCGCCGCGCGCCGCCGCTGATCCTCGTGCACGGCTATCCCGACTCGGCGGCCGTGTGGGCGCCGATCCGCGCGCGGCTCGCGAAGCGCTACCGCGTGATCGCGTACGACGTGCGCGGCGCCGGCGCATCCGATGCGCCGCGCCGCCGCGCCGACTACACGCTCGAGCGGCTCGCCGGCGACCTGAAGGCAGTCGCCGACGCGACCTGCGGCGGCCGGCCGTTCCATCTCGTCGGCCACGACTGGGGCTCGATCCAGTGCTGGGAGGCCGTGACCGACCCGGCGTTGCGCGGCCGCATCGCGTCGTACACGTCGATCTCGGGCCCGTGCCTCGATCACGTGTTCCGCGCGAAGCTGCGGCTCAAGCAGAGCCTGAAGTCGTGGTACATCGGGTTCTTCCATCTGCCGGTCGTGCCGTCGCTGGTATGGCGGCTCGGCGGGGCCGCGCTGTGGCCGCGCTGGCTCCAGCTCACCGAACGCGTGCGGGCCGAGCGCGATCCCGTGCAACTGAAGAACGCGTTGAACGGGATGCAGATGTACCGTGCGAACTTTCTCGCGCGGGCCCGCAAGCCGCGTGAACGGTACGCGCAGGCGCCGGTGCAGATCCTCGTCCCGGTACGCGACCGCTACGTGACCCCCGAGATGTCGGTCGACCTCGACCGCTGGCTCGGTGACCACGTGCGCGAGGAAATCGATGGCACGCACTGGATCGTGCTGCGCCATCCCGACCTGATCGCGTCGCGGATCGACCGGTTCGCGTCCGCGCATGAACGGCCCGCGGTCGCGGCAGTACCGGCGGCGGCGCCGGCCGCGCAAACGGGCGCCGCAGTTCAGCGCAGCGGCGGCAGGCGCTTGAACAGCGTTTCGTAGTCGATCACGAGCCCGTCGTTGTCGATGTCCATTTCCGCGGTGAAATTCCGGAAGATCCCTTCGTAGCGGTAGCGGCGGCCCGGTTCGATGCACGCATAAGCCTGCTTGACCGGCGTGACCGTCAGGTCGGGCGTCGAGATGTACGCGACGTCGATCGGCCGCCGCTCGCCGCGCGCGAGCTCGAGGCGGCCGATCGGCAGCGAATTCGTAAACGGCGTCGCCGCGATGTCGATGTCGATGCAGCCGGCGAGCTCGTACAGTTCGCGGCCTGAACCGTCGCGCCAGTGCCCGGCCCCGTCGCCGTGCAGCTCGAGCGTGCCGCCGCCCATCACCTTGAGCACCGCGTACTTCACCCGCCACTGCGAATCGCACTCGACGCGATACGCAAGCCCGTACGCGCGGCCGTACCGCTGGCCGACCACGGCGCTTTCGACGACGATCGCGCCGCCACTGCGGTCGAACGTCAGATGTTCGACCCCGTCGCCTTCGAGCGACGCCCACCGCACCTCACGCATCGTTCCACCTCCTTGGTATCCCGTGTCGGGGCATCGTCACATAAATCATCGCTATCCGGAATGTCACCGTCGATCGAGTCCAGCTCGGCGGCCCGGTCGCTAGAGCGTTGAAACTGACGCGCATTGGCCCCCCCTTGGCGGCAGCCCAGCGGGCACGCGAAAACAATAGCGATGGCGCAAGTTTGATATCGAATCGCCGGAATCTCGCGAAAATGCCAACAAAACACCTCCAAGTACGCGCCCCGCACCTCTCGACGCCCCGTTTCAGGGCATCGACCTCAAATCCTGACTATCCAGAATTCCCTATTCCGGTGCATCGCGGAGTGTCCTATGCTCGCGGCTCATCCTGTTCCGCTGCCATCATGCCTACCGCCCGCCCCGCCTCGCCGTCGATCGACCTGCGCATCCTGCTGCGCGGCATCGGGCAGGTCGTGCTACAGGCGAATGCGCTCACCGGCGCGCTGCTGCTCGTCGCGCTGGCACTGACCGACCTGCGGCTCGCGTGCGCGGCGCTGGTCGGCTCGGCCGCCGCCAGCATGACGGCCGTGCTGATGGGCGCCGAACGCCGCGACGTCGAACAGGGGCTGCACGGCTTCAACGGCGCGCTGGCCGCGCTGATCGCCGTGCTGTTCGCGCCCCATCCACTCGCCGCCGTCGCGCTGATACCCTTGGTCGCGATCGGCGCGGCGCTCGTGCAACGCGCGATGCGCAAGCCGCTCGCCCGCTGGCGTCAGTGCCCGTATTCGAGCCCGTGCCTGGCCGTCACCGCGCTGTGGCTGCCGTTTGTCGCATTGCAGCATGCGGACGGCGCGAGCGCCGACGCGCTGCTGACGTTCGATTCCGCTGCCGCCGCGCTGTTGTCGGGCGTCGCTCAAACCACCTTCGCGCACGGCGCGTGGGCCGGCGCGCTGGTCGTCGCCGGCCTCGCCGTCGCGTCGCGCCGCGCGGCCGTGTTCGCGCTTGGCGGCGCGCTCGTTTCGACCGTGCTGCTGGTCGCGCTCGGCGCGAGCGGCGGCGCATTCGCCGACGGCCTGCTCGGTTTCAACGGTGCGCTCGCCGCGCTCGCGCTGATGCCGCGCGGCCCGCGTGCGGCGCTCGCGGCCGCCGCCCTCGCCGCGCTGCTCCAGTGGCTCGCGATGTGTGCGGACATCCCCGTGTTCACGGCCCCGTTCGCGCTCGCGTCGTGGGCGACCGTAGCCGTCGCGCGCCGCTTCACCCTCGGAGAACCCGATGTCATTCGCATACCGTCCTGATGCCGTGAAGCCCGGCGGCCCGATCTCGGACGCCGAACGCAAGCTGCGGGTCGACCTCGCGGCCGCGTACCGGCTCGTCGCGCTGAACGGCTGGGACGACCTGATCTACACGCATTTGTCCGCGACCGTGCCGGGCGAACCCGGCCACTTCCTGATCAATCCGTTCGGCCTCACGTTCGACGAGGTTCGCGCGTCGAACCTCGTGAAGATCGACCTGGCCGGCAACCGGATCGGCGCCAGCGAGCACGCGGTCAACGTGACCGGCTTCGCACTGCATGCGGCCGTGCACGCCGCACGCGCCGACGCGGTCTGCGTGATGCACCTGCACAATACGGCCGGCATCGCCGTGTCGATCCAGCGCGACGGGCTGCTGCCGGCGTCGCAGCATGCGCTGCGCTTTCATGGCGACCTCGCGTACCACGACTACGAAGCGCTCGCGTTCTCGCCGGCCGAGGGCGCGCGGCTGACCGCGAGCCTCGGCGCGAAATCCGCGCTGCTGCTGCGCAACCACGGCACGCTGACGGTCGGCCGGACCGTCGCCGAAGCCTATGTGCTGATGGATACGCTGATCAAGGCGTGCGACATCCAGGTGCGCGCGCAGGCCGGCGGCGGACCGCTCGTGCTGCCGGCGCCGGCCATCGCCGAGCGCACCGCGGAACAACTGCTCGACGGCGGCGCAATCGAAGGCGAACTGGAATGGCCGGCGCTGCTGCGCCGGCTCGACCGGATCGATCCGTCGTATCGCGACTGACGTTGCCTCCGCACCCGACCGCATCGTTCACCGTCAATCGTTCAATCCATTCCAACCGGAGCCTCATGCCATGCCGACTTTCAATATCCAGCTATTCGAAGGCCGCACCGTCGAGCAGAAGCGCGCATTCGTCGAAGCAATCACACGCGTCACGTGCGAAACGCTCGGCTGCGCGCCGGGCTCGGTCGACATCATCCTCACCGACGTGAAGAAGGAAAACTGGGCGACCGCCGGCAAGCTGTGGAGCGACGAGGGCTGACAACACCCCGTAAAAGGCCTGCGTCCGCACCACGAGGACGCGGCACCTCGCTCTCAGGTGCTCACATTCGTTAGTTATCCCAATATATTGTCATTGACATCAACATCGACAACTACTATTTTTATCATCACACAGACAATTTCATCACTGCATTTTAATTAACAACTATTTTCAATTAGTTTAAAAATAATCGCATTTATCACAATAGCCAGCCACTCACCTTCATCGGTGTCATCGCCAGCAATGAACTCCGGCACGCAAATTCATGCCGATACGCAACTCATTACTGCAAGTAGACACCGTGAAAATCAGAACACTCAAAGGTTACTCCGCCGCCCTGCTTTTTTCGTTGATTTCCTTCGCGAATCCCGGCGCCTGCAAATCCGTATCCACGGAACTGCGTCAACAGTTGCAACGCACTAGCCGGATGCTAACAAGGTGAACCCCATGATCACGGACAAGCAAGTCGCGCACGCCCTGAACGATATGATCCTACAAATGGGGGCCGATCTCGATCGCTCTCTGCTGACAGTCAAGGCGTCGTGCCCGGATTCAGAATTCATCGCCTATCGCGACTTCGTTTCCTCGCTATTGAACACGATGCTACTCGACTTCATGAACCCGCTCTACATGCGACATCCCGACCTGAAGCCGCCGGAGTTGACTTGACCCACATCTGCAGCGTCCGGGCGCTGCAGATGCCCGCCTCACACCCACCGCCCTTGTGCACCCGCACATCGCTTTGTCACGCAATCGGCGCATAATGCCGGACAGACGCAGCAGCCAATGGCCACCCGACGGAGACCGCCATGGAAGCGAAGAACGAGGAAGTCGTCGCACACCTGCTCTCCGATGTCGTCGAATTCGCGCGCGCCCGCCTGCCCGAAGCCACGTTCCGGATCGTCGAACCCTTCCTGCGTCACTACTACGATTTCGTCGACGCCGACGATCTGCAGAATCGCAGCATCGCCGACCTGTACGGCGCCGCGATGGCGCACTGGCAGACCGCCCAGAAATTCGTGCCCGGCAGCGAACGCCTGCGCGTGTACAACCCGATCCTCGAACAGCACGGCTGGCATTCCGATCACACGGTGATCGAGATCGTCAACGACGACATGCCGTTCCTGGTCGACTCGGTGACGATGGCCGTCAACCGTCTCGGGCTCGCGCTGCATTCGGCGCTGCATCCGGTGTTCCGCATCTGGCGCGGCGCCGGCGGCGGCATCGAGCGGGTCGACGCGGGCGGCGCGACCTCGAGCGACGGCCAGTCGCAACTCGCGTCGTTCATCCATTTCGAAGTCGACCGCTGCGGCGACGCCGCGCTGCTCGACACGCTGCGCGAGGACATCGCACGCGTGCTCGGCGACGTGCGCGCGTCGGTGGAGGACTGGCCGAAGATCGTCGACATCGCCCGCGCGACGATCAAGGAGATGAAGGCGCGCGAAGCGACCGCGGAGGACATCGAGGCGCGCGCATTCCTCGAATGGATGGCCGCCGATCACTTCACGTTCCTCGGCCAGCGCGACTACGCGCTCGTGTCGGACGGCACGGGCTTCGGCCTGCGCGGCATCGAGGGCTCGGGCTTCGGCATCCTGCGCGAATCGCTGCGCACGTCCGACGCGCCCGACGTCACGCCGCTGCCGCAGGCCGCCGCCGACATCATCACCGGCGCGTGGCCGATCTTCCTGACCAAGGCGAATTCGCGCGCGACGGTGCACCGGCCCGGCTATCTCGACTACGTCGGCGTGAAACTCGTCGGCGCCGACGGCAAGGTCACCGGCGAGCGCCGCTTCATCGGGCTCTACACATCGACCGCATACATGGTGTCGAGCGCCGAGATCCCGATCGTGCGCCGCAAGTGCGCGAACATCGTGCGGCGCGCGGGCTTTTTGCCGAAGGGGCATCTCGGCAAGTCGCTCGTGACGGTGCTCGAAACCTATCCGCGCGACGAACTGTTCCAGGCCGACGAAGACCAGCTCTACGACATCGCGCTCGGCATCCTGCGCCTGCAGGAACACCAGCGCACGCGCCTGTTCGTGCGGCGCGACCGGTTCGACCGCTTCGTGTCGTGTCTCGTGTTCGTGCCGCGCGACAAGTACAACACCGACCTGCGCCGCCGCATCGCGAAGCTGCTGGTCGACGCGTACAACGGCGTGAACGTCGAATTCACGCCGCTGCTGTCGGAATCGGCGATCGCGCGGATTCATTTCGTCGTGCATGCGGAACCGGGCACGATGCCCGACGTCGACACGCGCGAACTCGAAACGCGGCTCGTGCAAGTCACGCGCCGCTGGCAGGACGATCTCGCCGACGCGCTGCTCGACGCATTCGGCGAAGAACAAGGCAACCGTCTGCTGCAACGCTATGCCGAGTCGTTCCCGGCCGGCTATCGCGACGACTATCCGGCGCGCACGGCCGTGCGCGACATCGAGCTGATCGAGCGCGTGAAGGACTCGGGCCAGCTCGCGATGAACCTGTACCGGCCGATCGAGGCCGGGCCGCGCGCGTTCCGCTTCAAGGTCTATCGCGCGGGCGACCCGATCGCGCTGTCGCGCAGCCTGCCGATGCTCGAACATCTCGGCGTGCGCGTCGACGAGGAGCGGCCATACCGGATCCAGACGCAGGATGGCGCGCATGCGTGGATACACGATTTCGGCCTCGAGCTCGCGGACGATACCGAGTTCGACATCGAGCGCGTGAAAGGCCTGTTCGAGGATGCATTCGACCGGATCTGGAGCGGCCGGATCGAGAACGACGACTTCAACCGCCTCGTGCTGCGCGCCCACCTGAGCGCACGCGAAGTGACGATCCTGCGCGCGTATGCGAAATACCTGCGGCAGGTCGGCTCGACCTTCAGCGACGCATATATCGAACGCGCGCTGACCGGCAATCCGGCGATCGCGCGCCAACTCGTCGAACTGTTCCTGCTGCGCTTCGACCCGCGCATCGGCGACACGCGCGACGTGCAGGCCGAACGGCTGCTGAAGGCGATCGAAGGCGCGCTCGACCAGGTGCCGAACCTCGACGAGGACCGCATCCTGCGCCAGTTCCTCGGCGTGATCAACGCGACCGAGCGCACGAACTACTTCCTCGCCGACGCGAACGGCGAGCCGAAACCGTACCTGTCGTTCAAGTTCAACCCGGCGAAGGTGCCCGGCCTGCCCGAACCGAAGCCGATGTTCGAGATCTGGGTGTACTCGCCGCGGGTCGAGGGCGTGCACCTGCGCGGCGGGCGCGTCGCACGCGGCGGCCTGCGCTGGTCGGATCGCCGCGAGGATTTCCGCACCGAGGTGCTCGGGCTGATGAAGGCGCAGATGGTGAAGAACGTCGTGATCGTGCCGGTCGGCTCGAAAGGCGGCTTCGTCGTGAAGAACCCGCCGCCGCAGAGCGATCGCGAAGCGTGGATGCGCGAAGGCATCGCGTGCTACCAGACGTTCCTGCGCGGGCTGCTCGACCTCACCGACAACCTCGCCGGCAACGCGATCGTGCCGCCGCCCGACGTGGTGCGCCACGACCCCGACGATCCGTATCTCGTCGTCGCCGCCGACAAGGGCACGGCCACCTTCTCCGACTACGCGAACGCGATCTCGCACGAATACGGCTTCTGGCTCGACGACGCGTTCGCGTCCGGCGGCTCGGTCGGCTACGACCACAAGAAGATGGCGATCACCGCGCGCGGTGCATGGGAATCGGTGAAGCGGCACTTCCGCGAAATGGGCATCGACACGCAGGCGACCGACTTCACCGTGGTCGGCGTCGGCGACATGTCGGGCGACGTGTTCGGCAACGGGATGCTGCTGTCGCCGCATATCCGGCTCGTCGCCGCGTTCGATCACCGGCACGTGTTCCTCGACCCGAACCCCGACCCGGCGACGAGCTTCGCGGAGCGCCAGCGCATGTTCGCGCTCGAACGCTCGAGCTGGGCCGACTACGATACGTCGGTGATCTCGGCGGGCGGCGGCGTGTATCCGCGCACCGCGAAGACGATCCCGCTGTCGCCGGCGGTACAGGCCGCGCTCGGCATCGACGCGCACGCGCTGCCGCCGACCGAGCTGATCCGCGCGATCCTGCAGGCGCCGGTCGACCTGCTGTACAACGGCGGCATCGGCACCTACGTGAAGGCGGCGCGCGAAACCCACGCGCAGGTCGGCGACCGCGCGAACGACGCGGTGCGCGTGAATGGCGCGGACCTGCGCTGCAAGGTCGTCGGCGAAGGCGGCAATCTCGGCTGCACGCAGTTCGGTCGCATCGAGTTCGCGCAGCGCGGCGGCCGCATCAATACCGATGCGATCGACAACTCGGCCGGCGTCGATTGTTCGGATCACGAAGTCAACATCAAGATCCTGCTCGGGCTTGTCGTCTCCGACGGCGAAATGACCGAGAAGCAGCGCAACGCGCTGCTCGCGGAAATGACCGACGAAGTCGGCTTGCTCGTGCTGCGCGACAACTACTACCAGACGCAGGCGCTGTCGATCGCGGGCCGCTATGCGGTCGAGCTGCTCGACGCCGAGGCGCGGCTGATGCGCTGGCTCGAACGCGCGGGCCGCCTGAACCGCGTGATCGAATTCCTGCCGACCGACGACGAAGTCGCCGAGCGGCAGGCCGCGAAGCTCGGCCTCACGTCGCCGGAGCGTGCGGTGCTGCTCGCGTACAGCAAGATGTGGCTCTACGATGCGCTGCTCGAATCCGACGTGCCCGAGGACCCGCTCGTCGCCGCGATGCTCGTCGACTACTTCCCGAAGCCGCTGCAACAGCGCTTCAGCGAGCCGATGCGCCGCCATCCGCTGCGCCGCGAGATTCTCGCGACGCACCTGACCAACGCGCTCGTGAACCGCGTCGGCTGCGCATTCGTGCACCGGCTGATGGAGGAAACCGACGCGAAGCCGGGCGACATCGTGCGCGCCTGCATCATGGCGCGCGACGTATTCGACCTCGATGCGGTGTGGCGCGATATCGATGCGCTCGACAACCGCGTCGCCGACGACGTGCAGGCGCGCATGTTCGTCGACGTCGCGCGGCTGCTGGAGCGCGCGGCGCTGTGGTTCCTGCGGCATCTGCAGTCGGGCGCGGTGGCCGACGGCGGCGTTGCCGGATTGATCGCGCGTTGCCGCGACGCGGTGCAGCGGATCGCGCCGCAACTGCCGTCGTTGCTGCCGGGCGACGATCTGGAAGCGCTGTCCGAGCGGCAGCGCGTGCTGGTCGACGCGGGCGTCGACAGCGCGCTCGCGGTACGCGTCGCGAGCGGCGACATCTCGGCCGCGCTGCTCGACATCGCCGAAGTGGCGGCGACCTGCAACCGCAGCCTCGAACTCGTCGCGGGCGTCTATTTCTCGCTCGGCACGCTGCTCAATTACGGCTGGATCGGCGAACGCGCGGCGAACCTGCCGACGCCGACGCACTGGGACATGCTCGCGCGCGCCGCCGCACTCGCGGAAGTCGCGCGGCTCAAGCGCACGCTCGCGACCAGCGCGCTCGCGGAATCGCCGGATTCGACCACGCCGGACACGATCGTCGGCGCATGGCGCGCGCGCCGCGAGGCCGCGCTCGCGCGCTACGAGCACCTGCTCGCGGATCTGCGCGCATCCGGCGGCGCGAGCCTCGCGGTGCTGCTCGTGGTCGTGCGGGAAATGGCCGTGCTCGAACGGGCGTGACGCGCGTGACGGATGCGACGGGTCAAACCGTCGCGACCAGCAACTCTTCCGCGCGGCTCGGCGGCCGCAGGCCGTCCGTGCGATCGGCGAAATAACGGCGCGTCAGCTCGGCGGCCGACACGTGTTCGGCCTTCGCAAAACCGGCCTCCCGAGCGAGCGCCTGAATCTGGTCCGGCATGAAGAAGCTGATGAACGGCGTGCCGCTCGCCCGCGCGCCCTTCGCGGCCATTTCCAGCCCCGGGCGCACGTCCAGCGCCGCGTTCTCGAGCGGCAGCAGGAACGTCATCGCGAACGTCGACCCCGGCGCGAGCGACGCCACTTCGCGCAGCGCGGCCGCATTCGCTTCGCGCGTCAGGTACATGCTGACGCCGGTGGACACCACGACCGCCGGCTGGCCGGCATCGAAGCCCGCACCGACGAGCGCGTCGCGCCACGACTGCTTCGCCTCGAAATCGACCGGCACGAAACGCAGCCAGTCGGGCACGCCGTAGCCGAGTTCGACCAGGCGGCGTTGTTTCCAGCGCTGCGGCGCCGGCTGGTCGACTTCGAACACGGTCACGCGCGATGCCATCTCCGGCCGGCGCTGCACGAAGCTGTCTAGCCCTGCGCCCAGGATCACGTACTGGCGCACGCCGCGCGCGGCGTGCTCGGTCACGAGATCCTCGATGAAGCGCGCCCGCGCGACGATCGACGCGCGAAACGGCCGAGTAAACTGCGGGTCCATGTCGCCGCGCTGCTGCCAGCCGGGTTCGGGTGCGAGCAATTGCAGCCCGATTTCGTCCGTGAGCACATGCGGTGGGGCGTCGAGCTCGACGTGCAACGCGCGCCACAGCGCGACGCGTGCGGCCGTGCTGTCGGGCGCATCGTCTTCGCGGTTATCCGTCATGTCGACCTCACGCGCCCTGCTTGCCCGGCGCCTGCAGGCGCCACACGCGGCCGTCCGGATCGCGCACGGTCATGTCGCGCGTGCCCCAGTGCGTGTCCTCGAACGGCGTGACGACGTCGACGATCGGCTGGGGCTGCACCGCCTGCTCGTCGGCTACCTTGAGCACGACCTGCATGTCGGGCGGTTCGCTCGGCGGCACTTCCGCGATGAACAGGAACGGACCGTCGCCGCTGCGCAACTGGCCCGAGTGGTGATCGGTTTCGAATTCCAGCTTGAAACCCAGTGCCTGAAAGAACTTCGCCGACTTGCCCCAGTTGTGCGTGGTCAAATACACGGCTTCGATTCGTTCGGATGACATGCTCACTCCTCCTGATTGGACGGTCCCGCGCCGGGCGGCGGCGCGGCCAGATACGCGCGCAACGCGTCGGCCACCAGCGCGGACAGCGATTGCTCCGTTTCGATGGCGCGATGCTTGACCTGCCGGATCAGGCCGAGCGGCAGGTACACGTTGAATTGCTTCACTTCTTCGTCGGTCATGGGTACTAGTATGCTAGCAATCTAGCAAAAGTCAATCGAGAACGATGGCGGCATGGGTACAGGGGCCGCCGTCGGAGGTCGTGCGTCCGCGTTACTTTGCGGCGTGCGCCGCGAGCCGCTCGAACAGCGCGTCGAGATCGAATCCCGCTGTATTGATGCCGATCGTGTCGCGCAGGCACGCGGCCCAGTCGGCTGCGTTGTCGAACGTGACCGTGCGCCCGGCCCCGGCCGCGTCGCGCAGCGTCAGCACGGTGTTGAGCAGCGCCGCGCGGCCGTCCGGCAGCACGCGGCACGCGATCAGGTCGTTCACGAAGATCGATTCGGGATACGTCGACGTGAACCAGTTCGCGGCGTCGTAATCGATCCATTCGGCCGGCTTCAGCGAGAAGCGGTAGGTCGTCTGCCAGCCGTCGGGAATCTCGAACTGCATGTCGAATTCGCCGTCGACCGGCGCGTCGATCACGCGAAACGCGCCGTGCGGCGTCAGTTGCCGCTCGCCCGGCACGAAGCGCAGCGGCGCGGTCAGCGTCGCGCTGCCGAAGCCGATGTCCGCGAGCCACGCCGCGCCGTCGAGGTCGATGCGCAGCAGCATGTGCGTCTGCGCGGTGACGATCTCGGGCGGCCGCATCCAGCGCACGCGCGCGATCAGCGGCGTCACGCGAAAGCCGATCGTCGTGAGCGCGGTGTAGAACAGCTTGTTGAGTTCGAAGCAATAGCCGCCGCGGCGGCGTTCGATCACCTTGTCGACGAGCGCGGGCAGGTCGAGCGCGACGCGCGCGCCGGTCAGCGGATTGAGGTTTTCGAACGGAATCGCCTGCGGGTGCAGCAGATGCAGCCGGCGCAGCACGTCGAGCGTCGGCTCGGCCGGGCCGTCGTAGCCGATGCGGGAGAAATAGCGCGAGAGATCGAACGAGTCAGTCATGAACCGGCACCGATAAGGGAACACGCCACGATAGCATCGCGCGAAATCCCCATGGTGTGCGGGACTATTGTGCGTAGCCGGCGCGCGCGATGCCGGCCGCGCATCGCGCTTGCACCGGCACCGGCACCGGCACCGGCACTACGTTACGGCAGCAGCTTCAGCGCGGACGACGCTACCGGCGGCACCGAAATGCCCTGACTCGTCGCGAACTGTACGGCCTGGCCGAGCGTCGCGGCAAGCGACTGCAACTGGCCCGGCGCGCTTTGCGCGATATACGACGCGGCCTGCATGCTCTGCGGATTCAGGCCCGATTGCAGCAGCGACGCGGCGCTCGTCGAGCCGAGACTACCGAGCCCCGACTGCAGTTGCGAATACTGCGTGAGCCCCTGGCCGAGCGACGCGAGGCCGTTGCTGAACGCCTGCTTGTCGATCGGGCCGTGCGTGGCGCCGCCGCTCGCGAACGCCTGGCCGAGCGCCTGCGACACCGATTGCTGCGCGCCGCCCATCTGCGACAGCGTGGCCGGCGACAGCGCATCGCCGCCGGACAACTGGCTCGCGGCCTGTTGCGCCTGCCCGGCCGCCCCGGTCAGCCCCATCGCCGACGCGAGCGACGACTGGCCGTTCAGCACCTGCTGGTTCGCACCGACATAGGCCTGCAGCAACTGCGCGACACCGCCCTGCGCAGGCGCCGCCTGCTGCTGCCCGCCGCCGAGCAGCGACGCGCCGATCGACTGCAGGTCGAGCTGCGCGTGCGCGGCACCGCTCACCAGGAGGCCGAACGCGATGCCTGCCGAGGCCAGATGCCGGCCCGTCGCGCGAATGTGCTTCATGTGTTTCCCTCGTGCCCGAATTGTGTTGAGGCGATATTGTCGAAGCGCGTCGCGCGCCGCCGCAACGACTGAAACACATCGAAACGAAATCAGGCCGCGCCGCTGCTTGCAATTCGGCGACCGACGCACCCCGTCGCGCAGATTCGCGCACGTTTGCCGCGCGATGTCGGGCACGCATCGCGATTCTTTCTCGGGTTGCATCAATGGGCGCCGGCTGCGGCCCGCGCCCGCGACGCGATGAAACGCATCCGCCGGCGCGCTTCGCGTCGAGCGATGCAAAACGAAACGGGCAGCCGTCGCCGCCCGTTTCGTCGCCCGGCTGCCGGCTACCGACTACCGGCGGCTACCGTTTACCACCCGCCTGCCGGCCGCGCCATCACGCCGCCATCCACGCCGGCACGCGCCGCGCCACCCAGTCGGCCGCCTGCTCGTAACCGTGCGCGAGCTGCAGCACGGCGAGATCGGCGCGCGGGCGCCCGATCAGTTGCATCCCCATCGGCAACCCTGCGTCGTTGAAGCCGACCGGCACGTTGATCACCGGGCAGCCGGCCAGCGTCCACGGCACGACCGTTTCCATCCAGCGGTGGTACGTGTCCATCGCGCGGCCCGCGATCTCCTTCGGCCAGCGCTGCTCGACGTCGAACGGGAACACCTGCGCGGTCGGCGCCGCGATGAAGTCGTAGCGGTCGAAGAAGCTCAGCACCGCCTGATGCCATGCGGTCCGCTCGACGCTCGCATCGAACACCACCGCGCCCTGCAGCGCGAGCAGCCCTTCGACCTCGTAGATCGCCTCGGGCTTCAGCAACGCGCGGCGCGCCGGGTCGCGATAGTGCGCGAGCAGCCCGCCGCCCGACAGCAGGTGCCGGTGCGTGAGCCACAAACGCCAGATCCGGGCGGGCGCGAACGCCGGCAGCGCGGCATCGACGTCGCAGCCGATCTCGCGCAGCGTCGCCAGACCGTGCTCGCACTGCGCGAGCACGCCGGCCTCGGTCGCGAGATAGCCGTTCCAGTCGCCGACCCACGCGATGCGCTTGCCACGCAGCTCCGCGTCGAGCGGCTGCGCGAACACCGCCGGATCTTCCGCGAGCGACAGCGGATCGTTGCGGTCGTAGCCGGCCTGGATCGCGAGCAGTTGCGCGACGTCGCCGACGGTGCGGCCCATCGGCCCTTCGATGCCGAGCTGCTGCACGAACACGTCGACGCCCGGCCAGCGCGGCACGCGGCCCTGCGACGGACGGAAGCCGACGATGTTGCAGAACGCGGCCGGATTGCGCAGCGACCCGCCGAAATCGCTGCCGTCCGCCACCGGCAGCATCCGCGACGCGAGCGCCGCCGCCGTGCCGCCGCTGCTGCCGCCCGCGCTCTTCGTCAGGTCGTACGGGTTGCGCGTCGCGCCGTAGACCTCGTTGAACGTGTGCGAACCGAGCCCGAACTCGGGTGTATTGGTCTTGCCGATGAAGATCGCGCCGGCCGCGCGCATCCGCGCGACGCCGACGGAATCGGCCTGCGGCACGTTCTCGCGGAAGATCGGCGAGCCGTAGGTCGTGCGCAGCCCCTTCGTCATCGCCAGATCCTTCGGCGCCTGCGGCATCCCGTGCAGCCACCCGCGGTATTCGCCACGCGCCAGCTCCGCGTCCTTTTCCGCGGCTTCCGCCAGCAGCGCATCGCGGTCGCGCAGCGCGACGATCGCGTTGACCGCGCCGTTCACGCGCTCGATGTGATCGAGATACGCACGCATCGTCTCGACGCACGAAACCGCCTTGGTGCGGATCGCCGACGAGAGTTCGCCGGCCGACAGGCGCACGATCGGATCGACGGAAATGGAAGCGGGAGCGAGAAACTGCGGGGCGCCGTGCGGCATGCGGGGTCTCCTGGAGTCGGAATGGCGGGCCGCTTGACGGCGCTCGCTCCCCTGCCCGCCGGGAGGCCGCCGCGCCGCGGCCGATGCTCTACTCTACGTGACGCCGGATACTCGACCTCCGATATTTTCGGTCGCGATTCATTGAAGATCCGACTAAATCCGGGCGCCCCATGCCGAACTGCCCAGACCGTCACGCTGGATGAAATCGTTTATGCGCATAAACTTAAATTTCTTATATTTTTAATCGGCGCACCACGGGACCGCGCGTGTTGACGACATTTTTATGCGGCCAGCCGATCTCTTTAGATCGTTTCGCGCGGCCGCCCGCTACGCTGGAAGCACTTCGTTTCCGGGTTCATCGTCCATGCTCAAGCTGCTGGTTCCGGTCGGTCATTCGCCGCGCTCGCTTCAGGTGGTTCGCCATGCGACGTTTCTGTATCGCGAGCGCTGCGCGTCGGAGGTCGTGCTGATCAACGTACAGGCGCCGCTCGAATCGACGCGGCTCGAGGCCTGGCACCCGCTGTCGCGGTTGCGTGCGATCGAAGAAAAATTCGCGGCCGGTGATCTGGCGATGGCGGAGCGGATTCTGAAGGAGGCCGGCGTCCAATACACCGTCGTGATGAAGGTCGGCCCGGTGGCCGACATGATCGCGGCCGTGGCAACCGAAACCGGCTGCGACGAAATCGTGGTGGTCGCGCCGCGGCATGATCCGCTGCATACGTTGATGGCGGTGTTCCGGCGCAGCGTGATGGCCCGGCTGGTGCGGATTTCGAACGTACCGGTGACGGCGGTGCAATAACGGGAGCGGCGGGTCGTGCGTGCGCATGGTGCGCACGCTGTCGCGCGACGCTCAGTCGATGGCCTTGCGCCAGAACACGAAATAGGCGGCCGCCGAAGACGCCAGCAGCAGGATGGCCCACATCGGGGCAAGACTGATCAGCACGGAAGAGACGTTCAACATTTGGATTCCTCACTATTTCGACAGCGATATTCAACACCTGCGTGCTTGCCGGACCTGACGCATCGACCTCGCGTCGCGTTCCGTCAAATCATGCATTCATGCTATCGCCTTGAACGGTCGCGTGACCGCCGCCGCCTGCCCGCACCCTGACATTCGTCAAACTCCCGCGCATTGCCCGCCCGTCGAACGGCGAAGTAAAAACAGGACGGGATCGCCCTGCTCCGCCACCGCTTTCAGCAGACGTTTACCGGGGGAAGCCCCAAGTGCTTCGCCGAACGTGTCCGCGTACGCTTGGGCGACGAGGAGACGAACCATGAGACGAGCCGTCCATATCGCTGTTTTTGCCCTGCTGGCGTATCTCATCGGCGATCGCGCGATCCTGCACGCGCAGGGCCGCGACGCCAGCCCGCTCGCGTGCGAGCAAGGCGCCGCGCAGGTGAAGGCCGACGCGCTCGGTCGCGGCTTCGGCGAAGCCGCCGCCGGCAGCCAGAGCGAGGCCTTCATGTCGGGCTGTCTGGTGACGGGCCGCGGCAATCAGGACGTCGCGATGGCGGCGCGCTGACGCGTATCATCATCCGGCGGCGAGCCAGCCACGCCCGAAGTCACGGGTGCGGGCACCGGTTCGCGCTGCCCGCCGCCACTGCCCCGATCGACATTTCGACGGACGTCACCGTCCGCCCTCCCTGCCCGTTACGCCCAACATGCCCCATTCGAACACCGAGTTGATCCAGCGCTTCTACACGGCCTTCCAGCAGCGCGACATCGACGCGATGCTCGCGTGCTACGCCGACGACATCGTGTTCAGCGATCCCGCGTTCGGCGAGCTGCGCGGCGAACTCGCGCGCGACATGTGGCGAATGCTGGTCGCGCGGGCCCAGGAGTTCTCGCTGACGTTCGGCGAAGTCGCCGCGGACGACCAGGCCGGGCGCGCGAAGTGGAGCGCGCAATACCGGTTCGCCGCGACCGGACGAAGGGTGGTCAACCGGATCGACGCCCGCTTCCGGTTTCGCGACGGACGCATCGTCGAGCATCGCGACCATTTCGACCTGTGGCGCTGGGCGCGTCAGGCGCTCGGGATGAAAGGCGCGCTGCTCGGCTGGACGCCCTTCATGCAGCGCGCGATCCGCGCGCAGGCACGGAAAAACCTCGACGCATACCGAGCCAAACGAAAATAAGCCGCGCGCCACGGCCGCTTCGCTACGGCTTCATCGTCGCGTTGATCAGGTCGTAGGCCATGTCCGGCGCCACGCCGTCCGGGTTCTTGAGCCCATTCTCGCGATACCAGCTTTCATCGGCTTCGGGATGCGGGCCGGCAAGGCCGACACGCCCTTTGCCATAGCGGTACGTGGCGGCCGCGATGTCCTTGTTCGGGTAGATCGCCAGCACGATCCCGCCGGAGCCGAGCGGCGCGACCGGCAGCCTCGCGCCGTCCTGGTAGTAGATCCAACGCTTTTTCCCGCGCCAGACGACCGGCGTCACCGTGTCGGCGATGCCGTGCAGCGTCGAACCCGGCCGGTCGACCTCGGAGTCGATATCGCCGGCAACCAGCCCGAAACCCTGCGCGCCGGCCAGGTACGCGCCCATGCAGAGCCCCAGGTATCGGCCGCCGTTCGCGACGTACTGGCGCACGGCCCTGATTGCATGTCGGCCGATGCTGGCTGCCGCGCCTGGAATGTCCTGGCCGCCGCCCGGCTGCACATAGAGCGCCGCACCGGCCAGCGCCGCGGGCGTGATCTTGAGCGGTTCCGCCGGCCCCACGTAGATCACCCGGAACCGGTAGTCCGACTCCCGCAGGCGGGCAGCGATGGTTTCGGGGCACCCGTCGCACGCGGCCGGACCGCGATAGACCAGCGCGACCGGCCGGCTGGCCGCGTCGCGCGCTGCGTCGCCGGTCGTGGCCGCGTGAACGGCCACTGACGCGACGAGCGCCACCATCAGGAAAATCGCGTCTCTGGAGCGCATGTCGTGAATCGCCGAAGTCAAGGGAATCGCCGCCACTCGGGCCGGATCGGCAGGCGCGCGCGTGCCCCCGCCCCCGTTCCGAAACCCGATTGCAAGCTGCGTGCAGGCAGCGTAGCCGTCCGAATGCGCGCCGTGTGTACCGTTTCCTGCAGGCTTGTACAGATATGTGCGACACCGACGACCTGAACCGCCACCCCGCATCCGCCCGCAGGACCCCGCCCGACAAGGCCGACTCCGCCATGCAGCCGCGCCTCCCGTCTTTCGCACCGCCAAGTCTTATATAAGACATAAGACATTTGACGTTCCACCTCATTGAGATTAGAATCCCGCTCAAAGCAGTGCCTGGAATAGCCCCGGAGTGCCGGCAAGGCCTTCCCCTCCAACGCAATATCAGCAGGTCTCCCCATGCTTGAAAACTTTCGTGCTCACGTGGCCGCCCGCGCCGCGCTCGGTATTCCTCCCCTGCCGCTGACGGCTCAGCAAACCGCCGAACTGGTCGAATTGCTGACGAACCCGCCCGCCGGCGAAGAGCAGACGCTGCTCGACCTGATCACCCATCGCGTGCCCGCCGGCGTCGACGAAGCCGCCCGCGTGAAGGCCGGCTTCCTGGCCGCCGTCGCGAAAGGCGAGACGGCCTGCCCGCTGATCTCGCGCGAACGCGCGACCGAACTCCTCGGCACGATGCTCGGCGGCTACAACATCCAGCCGCTGATCGAGCTGCTGTCCGACGAAGCCGTCGCGGCCGTCGCCGCCGACGCGCTGAAGAAAACCCTGCTGATGTTCGACCAGTTCCATGACGTGAAGGAACTCGCCGACAAGGGCAACGCGCACGCGAAGGCCGTGCTGCAGAGCTGGGCCGATGCCGAATGGTTCACGAGCCGTCCGGAAGTGCCGGAAAGCCTGACCATCACCGTGTTCAAGGTCACCGGCGAAACCAACACCGACGACCTGTCGCCGGCACCGGACGCCACCACGCGCCCCGACATCCCGATGCACGCGCTGGCGATGCTGAAGAACGCGCGCCCGGGCATCACGCCGGAAGAAGACGGCAAGCGCGGCCCGGTCAAGTTCATCGAATCGCTGAAGGAAAAGGGTCACCTGGTCGCCTACGTCGGCGACGTGGTCGGCACCGGCTCCTCGCGCAAGTCGGCCACCAACTCGGTGCTGTGGTTCACCGGCGAAGACATCCCGTTCGTCCCGAACAAGCGCTTCGGCGGCGTGTGCCTCGGCGGCAAGATCGCCCCGATCTTCTACAACACGATGGAAGACGCCGGCGCGCTGCCGATCGAGCTCGACGTGTCGCAGATGAACATGGGCGACGTGGTCGAACTGCGCCCGTACGAAGGCAAGGCGCTGAAGGACGGCAAGGTCATCGCCGAATTCCAGGTGAAGTCCGACGTGCTGTTCGACGAAGTGCGCGCCGGCGGCCGCATTCCGCTGATCATCGGCCGCGGCCTGACCGCGAAGGCGCGTGAAGCGCTCGGCCTCGCGCCGTCGACGCTGTTCCGCCTGCCGCACCAGCCGGCCGACAGCGGCAAGGGCTTCTCGCTCGCGCAGAAGATGGTCGGCCGCGCGTGCGGCCTGCCGGAAGGCCAGGGCGTGCGCCCGGGCACGTACTGCGAACCGAAGATGACCTCGGTCGGCTCGCAGGACACCACGGGCCCGATGACCCGCGACGAACTGAAGGATCTCGCGTGCCTCGGCTTCTCGGCCGACCTCGTGATGCAGTCGTTCTGCCACACCGCCGCGTATCCGAAACCGGTCGACGTGAAGACGCACCAGACGCTGCCGAACTTCATCAGCACGCGTGGCGGCATCGCGCTGCGCCCGGGCGACGGCGTGATCCACTCGTGGCTGAACCGCATGCTGCTGCCCGACACCGTCGGCACCGGCGGCGATTCGCACACGCGCTTCCCGATCGGCATCAGCTTCCCGGCAGGTTCGGGCCTGGTCGCGTTCGCGGCCGCCACCGGCACGATGCCGCTGGACATGCCTGAGTCGGTGCTGGTCCGCTTCAAGGGCAAGATGCAGCCGGGCGTCACGCTGCGTGACCTCGTCAACGCGATTCCGCTGTACGCGATCAAGCAAGGCATGCTGACGGTCGCCAAGCAAGGCAAGAAGAACATCTTCTCCGGCCGCATCCTCGAAATCGAAGGCCTGCCGGACCTGAAGGTCGAGCAAGCGTTCGAGCTGTCGGATGCGTCCGCCGAGCGTTCGGCTGCCGGTTGCACGGTGCACCTGAACAAGGAACCGATCATCGAGTACCTGAACAGCAACGTCACGCTGCTCAAGTGGATGATCGCGCAGGGCTACCAGGACCCGCGCAGCCTGCAACGCCGCATCGCGGCGATGGAACAGTGGCTGGCCGACCCGCAACTGCTGTCGCCGGATGCCGACGCCGAATACGCGGCCGTCATCGAGATCGACCTCGCCGACATCCACGAGCCGATCGTCGCCTGCCCGAACGACCCGGACGACGTGAAGACGCTGTCCGACGTCGCCGGTGCGAAGATCGACGAAGTGTTCATCGGCTCGTGCATGACCAACATCGGTCACTTCCGTGCCGCGTCGAAGCTGCTCGAAGGCAAGCGCGACATTCCGGTCAAGCTGTGGGTCGCGCCGCCGACCAAGATGGACCAGAAGCAACTGACGGAAGAAGGCCACTACGGCGTGTTCGGCACGGCCGGCGCACGGACCGAAATGCCGGGCTGCTCGCTGTGCATGGGCAACCAGGCACAGGTGCGCGAAGGCGCGACGGTCATGTCGACGTCGACCCGCAACTTCCCGAACCGTCTCGGCAAGAACACGAACGTGTACCTCGGCTCCGCTGAACTGGCGGCGATCTGCTCGCGTCTGGGCAAGATCCCGACCAAGGAAGAGTACATGGCCGACATGGGCGTGCTCACCGCGAACGGCGACAAGATCTACCAGTACATGAACTTCGACCAGATCGAAGACTTCAAGGAAGTGGCCGATACCGTGCAGGTATAAGTACGCAGTCGGGCTGCGGCGGGTGGTCGACGTCGCAGCGCACCGAAAGGCGCCGCGGGCCGAATGGCCGCGGCGCTTTTTTATGCGGGATGGAAACGACGGCGCGACCGCCGCTGCACGACACGCATGCGGCGTCGCCGCCCGGCTCACGAAGGATCGCGCCGGATCACCAGTTCGTTGAAGCCGGTGCCCGCATCGGGCTCGCGCGAGAAACGATGCGCGGACAGCAGCGCAAGCAGGATCTCGGCCGTCGTGCGCACCACGCAGCCGCGCGCGACATGGCCGCCCGTCACGCGGCCGTCCGCATCCGAGATCGACATATGCAGATGCGCGCCGTCCGGCGACACCGAGCCGGCCAGCGTCAGGATTTCGAGGTCGCCGCGCAGTTCGGTCGGCTGGTCGACGCCGGCGAAGCGCAACTGCGCGACGCTCAGGCTGCCGATCCCCTGGATCACGAAGGCCGCGTGCGCTTCGTGCCGATGTAGCGCTGCCTCGATGGCGCCGCGCAGATCGTCGCCGGGGGAAAGACGCAGAGGATGGGCTTGCATGGTCGAGAACCTGTTGGTCGATCGTGGGGTCGACCAAGCGTACGTTCGCCCGGGGAATCCGGCAAGTCGGCCCGCTTACATGCCGCGATCGCTCGCCAGCAACCCGTACAGCGCGCTGTCCGACACTTCGTCGCCGACGATCCAGCGTTCGCGCAGCAGCCCTTCCCGCACGAAGCCGAGCCGCTCGAGCAGCCCCGCCGACGCAGCGTTGCGCGGATCGATATCGGCCTCGAGCCGGTTCAGCCGCAGCGTGCCGAAGGCATGGTCGATCAACGCCGACGCCGCTTCGCGCATGTATCCGCCGCGCCAGAACGCGCGCCGCAGGCTGAAGCCGATCTCGGCGCGCCGGCACTGCTCGTTCGCGTGGAACAGCACGCATTCGCCGAGCGCTTCGCCGGTTTCCCGCAGTTCCAGCACGCAGGTCAGGCTCTCCCCGCTCGCGGACGTCTGCACGTTGCGCGCGACGCGCGCCTCGGCTTGCTCGATCTGCGTCATCGGCGAGAACGAGAAGTAGCGCATCGCTTCCGCATCGGACCAGATCTCGAAGAAGGCCGGCGCGTCGGCGTCGCGAAGCGGCCGCAGGACAAGGCGGGAGGTAGTCAGCGTGACGGGTTCGAACAGGGGCATGGCTTTCGTCTGACGAAATCGGGACCGTGAATTAGAACACGCGAGCCGCGCGCCAACAATCGCGCGTACGCTCGGCGCCGCACACCACTGCGGGAGCGCCGCGAAACAAAAAGGCCCGGGGAACATCGCCCGAGCCTTTCGGTTCACGCCATCCGCCGCTGCGGAATACGCTTACGCTTCGAGCGCTTCCAGCACCTTCCCCTTCGTCTCGATTCCGACGAAATGCACGGTCACCGCCGCGATCAGCGGCACGACGCCGATCAGGTAGAACGCCGGCGCGAGGTTCCCGCCGATGATCGCGTGCGGCACGATCATCGGCGCGGCGAACGACGCGATCTTCAGCCACGCGCTGCCGAGCCCGCAGCCCGACGCGCGAATGCTCGTCGGATACTGTTCCGGCGTATAGACGTACGCGGTAATGAAGCCCGACGCCATCAGCCCGAGCGACAGCGAGCAGAACACCGCGACCACGTACACCGACGACGCGTGATAGATACCCGCGAGCGCCAGCGACAGCGCGCACAGCACGAACGACCACACGATCACCGGCTTGCGGCCGAGCTTGTCGACCAGCAGCGCGGAAGCGAGCGACCCGAGCACGCCCATCACCGAACCGATCACCGCGAGGTTCAGCGCGAGCTGCAGCGGCGCGTGATAGAAGTTCTTGTAGATCGTCGGCAGCCACGTCGACAGCCCGTACTGGATGAACCCGCAGGTCGCCCACAACGTCGCCACCGCGAGCGTGCGCTTGCGATACGCGGCGCTGAACAGGTCGCTCATCCTGCGCTTCGGATGCTGGCGCACCATCTCGTCGAACGCGGCCACCTGCGTGACCGGCGGCAGCTCGCCGCGCACCGATCCTTCGAACACGCCGACCGCACGCCCGGCTTCCGCGAGCCGCCCGCGCGACGCGAGCCAGCGCGGCGATTCCGGCACGAGGTGGATGAGCACGAGCGACAGGATCAGCGGCAGCCCGCCGACGAAGTACATGATCTCCCAGCCGAAACGCGGCACGAGCCACGCGCCGAGCGCCATCGACACGAGCAGGCCGATCGGGAACACGATCTCGTACAGCAGCACGAAGCGGCCGCGGCCATGTGCGCGCGTGATCTCGTTGATGTACGTCGCGGCGACCGGCAACTCGCCGCCGAGCCCGAGCCCCTGCAGGATTCGCAGCAGCACGAAGATCTCGAAGGTCGGCGCGAAGCCGCACGCGATGCTCGTGATGCCGATCACGGCCGAGCTCCACGCGATCGCCTTCACGCGGCCGTGCTTTTCGGCGAGCGCGGGAAACAGGAATGCGCCGATCAGCTGGCCGATCGCGCCGGACGCGATCAGCATGCCGATCTGCGTCGGCGACAGCCCCCATTTGTGAATCAGCAGCGGCAACGTCGCCGCGATCGTGATCACGTCGAAGCCGTCGAAGAACGTCGCGGTGCCGATCAGCACGCGTGCGCGGATCTGCATCGCGTTGGCCGGAAGCCGCTCGAGCCGCGCGATGATCGCGCCGGGCGTGGAGGCGGCAGCTTCCGTCGCGGCCCTGCCGGCCACGACATTGTCGAAAGTGCTCATGCGGGGGATCTCCTGGATCTCTTTCCGGGTTGGGCCGGTCAGGCAAGCGCTTGGGTCGTGTCTGCCAGGGCTTCCGTATTCACCGCCCGGCCCTGGTTCATCCACTTGCGCGCGAGCTTCAACTCACGCGCGTTGTTCACGGCGATGACACCTCTCACATGCCCGTCGCCGACAAAAAACAGCGTCGCACGACGCGCGGCGAGATCGCCGCGCACGACGAGCTGCGCATCGGCCGGCAGATCACCGAGGATCTGCAGGTTCACGTCGTACTGATCGGACCAGAACCACGGAATCTCCGCGTACGGTGCACGCACGCCGAGCACGGCCTTCGCCGCCGCGATCGCCTGGTTCTGCGCGTTGGCCCACGATTCGAGCCGCACGCGCCGCTTCAGCCAGCCGTTGTGATGGTTCGCGACGTCGCCGCACGCGAAGATCGCCGGGTCGCTGGTCGCGCCGTATTCGTCGACGACGATGCCGTCGTCGATCGCGAGCCCCGCGTCGCTCGCGAGCGATGCATTGAGCGCGAGGCCGATGCCGGCCACCGCGAAATCGGCGTCGATCGTCGTGCCGTCGGCGAGCGTCGCCCGCACCTTCGACGCGTCGTCCGGTTGCGCATCGAGCGATTCGAGTGCCACGCCAAGTCGCACGTCGACACCGTTCGAACGATGCAGGTCGAGCAGGAAGTCGGACACGATCTGCGGCACCGAGCGGCCGCACAAGCGCGGCGCGCCTTCGACCACGATTGCATCCACGCCGAGCTTGCGCGCGGTCGCCGCGACTTCGAGGCCGATCCAGCCGCCGCCGATCACGAGCACGCGCCGGCTCGCGCGCAGCTTCTCGCCAAGCGCGGCCGCTTCGTCGAGCGTACGCAGGTAATGCAGGTGCGGCGTCTTGACGAGCGCATCGGGCAAGCGGCGCGACGTGCCGCCGGTCGCGATCACGAGCCGGTCGTATTCGATCTCGCGGCCGCTTTCGGTTTTCACCACGCGGCGCGTGCGATCGATCGACGCCGCGCGTTCCGGCTGCCACGCTTCGACATTCAGCGCGTCGAATTCGTCGGGGCGCACGACGCGCACCGTTTCGATGTCCGCGTCGCCGGCCAGCACGGCCTTCGACAACGGCGGGCGCTCGTACGGCAGATGCGGCTCGTCGGCGATCATCACGAGACGGCCCGCGAAGCCTTCGGCGCGCAGCGTCTTCAGCACCCAGCCGGCCGCCTGGCCGCCGCCGATCACGACGACCGTGCCCGGCGCGGGCTGCTCCTGTGTGTTTGCTTCGCTCACGATTTGCGCTCCGTCATGAACTTGCCTTCCGGCGCCTTCGCGTTCTTCTGCCGGCGCGTGTTGCCGTCGAGGCCGCCGTCGACCGCCCATTCGGCGAACACCGTCGGGCCCGGTTCGAATTCGCGTGGCTGCCATTCGGGCGTCAGCACGTCTTCGTCCGCGTAGTACTCGATCAGCGCGCCAGCCGGATTCTGGAAGTACCAGAAGTACGCGGACGACACCGGATGACGCCCCGGGCCGAGCTGCGTTTCCCAGCCGCAGCGGTCGATGTGCATGCCGCCGCCGAACACTTCGTGGATGTCGCGCACGGTGAACGCGACGTGGTTCAGGCCGCGCTTGCCATTCGGCAGCGCGAGCAGGAACAGGTCGTGATGGCCACCGTGCGGCGCGCAGCGCATGAATGCGCCGCGGCCCGGATAACGGTCCGACGTCTCGAAGCCGAGCAGCTCGTGATAGAACGTTTCCTGTGCGTCGAGGCAGTTCGTGAAGAACACCACGTGCCCGACTTCGACCGGCTCCGCACGCGCATAGATCGGGCTCGGCTGGTCGACGCGCAGCGTCTGGCCCCACACATTCGACGGCGAGCCGGTGATGTCGAGCGCGCGCTTGCGCGTCACTTCGATACGGATCGCCATCCCGTTCGGATCGATGCAGCCGACCGCATCGTCCTGCGCGTAATAGCCGGGCTGGCCGGCCAGCTTCGTGCGCAGTGCGTCGAGTTCGCGCGGCGTCGCGACGCCCCACGTGACTTCACGCAGCGTCGGGCCGGCCTCGAACGCGGGCGGCAACGACGGATCGTCGGCTTTCACGACCAGCACGGTACAGCCGTTCAGCGTCTCGAAACGCGCACGCGTGTCGTCGTGCGCGATTTCCTTCAAGCCCCAGTCGGCGAAAAAGCGTCGGCACGTCGCGAGGTCGTCGACACCGTACGTGATCTGCTCGATTCCCAAGATGCTCATTGCGTCATTCCCCTTCGCTCAGTTCGCCCACGGCAGCGGCGCGTCGTTCAAGCCCCAGTAGAGGCTCTTCTGCTGCATGTATTCGCGGATGCCGAGACGCCCCTTCTCGCGGCCCATCCCGCTCTCCTTCCAGCCCGAGAACGGCGTGGAGATCGAAAACAGCTTGTACGTGTTGATCCAGACGGTGCCCGTCTCCAGCGCACGCGCGATGCGCCATGCACGCTTGTAGTCGCGCGTCCAGATGCCGGCCGCGAGGCCGAACACGCTGTCGTTCGCCTGCGCGATCAGCGACACCTCGTCGTCGAACGGCATCGCGACCAGCACCGGCCCGAAGATTTCCTCCTGGCAGATGCGCGCGCTGTTCGGCAAGCCTTCTAGAATCGTCGGCTGATAGAAGAAGCCGTGCTCGCGCCCGTCGCCCGACGGCCGCTCGCCGCCGCACAGCAGGCGGCCGCCCTCTTCCAGCCCGAGCGCGACGTAGCGTTCCACCGATTCGCGATGCTTCGCGGTGATCAGCGGGCCCATCTGCGTGTCGGGCCGCGTCGGGTCGCCCACGCGCAGCTTGCGTGCGCCGGCCACCAGCCGCTGCATGAATGCGTCGTACACCGCGCGCTGCACGAACAGCCGCGAACCGGCGATGCAGGCTTCGCCAGACGAGCTGAAGATGCCGTACAGCACGCCGTTGACCGCGTGATCGAGATCGGCGTCGTCGCAGACGATCGTCGGCGATTTGCCGCCGAGTTCGAGCGATACCGGCATCAGCTTCTCGGCCGCGATGCGCGCGATGCCGCGGCCCACTTCGGTGCCGCCGGTGAACGACACCTTCTTCACCAGCGGATGACGCACGAGCACGTCGCCGATCACCGAGCCCTTGCCCGGCAGCACGCTCAGCACGCCCTTCGGCACGCCGGCTTCCTCGCAGATGCGCGCCAGCGCGAGCGACACGAGCGGCGTGACTTCGGCCGGCTTGAGCACCACCGCGTTGCCGCCGGCGAGCGCCGGCGCGAGTTTCTGCGCGTCGGATGCGATCGGCGAATTCCACGGCGTGATCGCCGCGATCACGCCGATCGGCTCGTACACGCTCATCGTCAGGTAGTCGCCGCGCGACGGCGTCAGCTCTTCGTCGAGCGTTTCGAGGCAGGCCGCGAAGTAGCGGAACGTGTTCGCGGCGCTGGCCACCAGCACGCGCGTCTCGCCGATCGGCTTGCCGTTGTCGCGGCGCTGCAGGTTCGCGAGCGCTTCCTGGCGCTGCATGATCAGGTCGGCGATGCGGTACAGCACGTGCGTGCGCTGGTGCGGCTTCAGGCCGGCCCAGTCGGCGCGACGCCATGCGGCGTCGGCCGCCACGACGGCGTCGGCCGCGTCTTCCGCGTTCGCCGTCGACACTTCCATGTTCACCGACTGGTCGGCCGGATAGATGCTCGTGTAAGGCGCGCCACGGCCGCGCCGCCACTCGCCGCCGATCAGGATGTTGCCGTCGGGTACGAGGCGCGTATCGAAAGGAGTCATGTCACAAGTCCCACAAATCTGTCTCTGCACATCCGCCCTCGCCGTGGCGCGGGCGGATGCTCGATGGTCCGGTCAGATCACGCAGCAGGCCGCGCGGTTGCGCAGCGCGCGAATCGCGCTGTACGCCGTCAGCGCGGACGTCTTCGGGTTGTCGGGCAGCGGCTTGCCGCTCATCTCCAGCGACATCTCGCCGAATGCGCCGCGCGCGGTGATGCGGTGCACGTTGCGCTCGACGGCCGGATCGGCGATCAGGCGTACGTGCGTCGCGTCGAGGCCGAGGCCCGCGAGCGCCACCGTCGCCGCGACATTCGCGTTCTTCGGATACAGCCGCGCGGCGTCGCGCGCGCTGCCTTCGAAGATCACCTTTTCCTCGGTCATCGCGCGCAGGTCGCACAATTCCTCGGCCGGCGTGCCGAGCCAGCCGAGCGGCGGCTTGCGGCCGACGTACCGCACTTCGTCGAGCCCGCCCTCCTTCGCGGACGCCAGCGCGTCGATGCCGCCGATCGCGCCGGACAGCAGCGTCACCGTCGTGCCGCCTTCGTCGGCGGCCCGCGACAGCACGTCGAGCAGCGCGAGATCGGACAGCGCGCCGATCGACGCGACCGCGCAGTCGGTACCGGCCTTCAGCAGCGGCACGACGTGATCGACGAGCGCGCCGTGGCCCGCGCATTCGAGCGCGAACTCGGGGCGGCGGGCCAGCGCGTCGACCGACGACACGACCTCCACCGCGCCGCCGAGTTCGCGCTGCACCGCCGCGCGCTGGTGTTCCGGCACGATCACGTGCGCGACGCGCAACGACGCATCGTGCTCGACCGCGCGGTACACGGCCGCGCCGATCGCGCCGAAGCCGATCATCGCGACGTCGACGGGGGCGCGCGCCCGCTTTTGCCCGTTATGCATACTGGCGCTCCGTCGGCGCTTCCTTCTTCACCGGCGGCCCCGCGAAGTTCGACGCGAACGAGCCGACCGACAGCATGTCGACCTCGACCATCACCGGCCCTTCCTTCGCGATCCCTTCGCGCACGATCGCTTCGGCCTGGTCGAGCGACGTGATCCGGTAGTGCGTGAGGCCGAAGCTCGCGCAGAACTGCGCGAAATCGGGCTGGTGCAGCTGCACGAAGCAGCGGCGGCCGCCGTAATGCGCATCCTGGATGTTGCGGATCACGCCGTAGCACTGGTCGTTCATCAGCACGATCATCACGTTCGCGTTTTCCTGCACGGCCGTGACGAGCTCGCCGACGTTGACCATCAGGCCGCCGTCACCGACGAGGCAGACCGTCTTCGCCGCCGCGCCCGCGAGCGCCGCGCCGATGCCCATCTGGATGCCCTGGCCGATGCCGCCGCCGAGCGCATGCACGCCGGAGCGCGGCTCGAAGATCTTCAGCAGACGGTTGCCCCATGTGCTGTTCGAGATCGTCACGTCGCGCACCCAGTTGTAGTCGCGGCCCACCGCGCCCTGCAGCGTGTCGACGAGCTTCTTGTACGGCCCGAGGCCCTTCGCCACGTCGGCCACGGCCTCCTCGCGGGCTGCCGCCAGATCGGCCGCGAATTGCGGATCGACCGACAGGCGGCCTTCGAGGCGATCGGCCAGCTCGGCCAGCACGCGCTTCGAATCGCCATGTACGAACAGCTCGTTGCGATAGCCGCGGTTGTCGGCAAGCGCATCGGCATCGACGCGGAACAGCGGTTGCGGCAGCGCGAGCTTGTACTTCAGCGTTTCGTTGCCGCGCAGCCGCGAGCCGACCACGACGAGCGCGTCGCAGGTCTTGTAGAACGCCTCGACGGACGCATGCACGTTGAATGCGCCGAGCGTCGCCGGGTGATCTTCCGGCAGCACGCCGCGACCCTGCACACTCGTCACGACGCCGAAGCCGAGCTTCACGAGGCGTTCGACTTCCTCGCGTGCATGGCGCGCGCCGCCGCCGAGCCACAGCAGCGGGCGGCGCTTGGCCGCGAGCGCGTCGGCAAGCTTCGCGACGCGGGCGCTGTCGTGCTCGCGCACCGCGACGTGCGCCGGCGCGAGGTCTTCCGGCCATTCGATTTCGGCTGCCTGGATGTCGATCGGAATCTCGACGGACACGGGGCCCGTCGGTGCCGTCTGCGCGATGCGCACGGCTTCGCGGATCGTCGGCAGCACGGTTTCGACGGTACGCACGCGGAACGCGGCCTTCGAGATCGAGTCGAGCATCGACAACTGGTCGGGCGCTTCGTGGATATATGCAAGATCCTGGTCGAGATACGGCGTCTCGATCTGCCCGGTGACGTGCAGCAGCGCGGTACCGGCCGTCAGTGCCTCGACCATCGCACCGGCCGCATTGCCGGCCGCCGTGCCCGTGCTCGTGAACGCGACGCCGAGGCCGCCCGACACGCGGGCCAGCCCGTCGGCCATGTTCAGCGCACCCGCTTCCCCGCGCGCACCGACATACCGGATGTTGCCGCGCGAGTTGATCGCGTCGAGGATCGGCATGTTGTGGATCGAGATGACACCGAATGCGGTCTTCACGCCGCACTGCTCGAGAAAGGCGGCAATCAGCTCGCCAACCGTGGTTTTTTCAGACATGGCGTGCAAAGCCTCCAGAAACGTCGATATGGCTGCCCGTCGTGTAGGACGACAGATGCGTTGCGAGATAAAAAAGTGCCCAGGCGGCCTCGTCAGGCTTGCCGAAGCGATTCAGCGGAATGTGCTTCTTGCGGGCGAGCGCGCCCGTCCAGTCTTCCCAGCTTTCGCCGGGCTGCGCCTGCGTGTCGTAACGGCGGCGCCACTGTCCCGACTCGACGATGCCGATCAGGATCGAGTTCACGCGGATGCGCTGCGGCGCGAGTTCGGTCGCGAGCGACTTCACGAGGCTCAGCACGCCCGCGCGCGCCGACGAGGTCGCGACCATGTGCGGCTCAGGCTGCAGCGCGAGCAGCGAGTTCACACAGGTGATCGTCGGCGCGGCCGCGTCGCGCAGCAGCGGCAGGAATGCGCGCGTCGGGCGGATGATGCTGAAGTACTTCAGTTCGAGTTCTTCGCGCCAGGCGTCGTCGGTCGTATCGGCAAAGGTCGACACGCGGCCCTGGCCGGCGTTGTTGACCAGCATGTCGGCGCGGCCGAAACGCGTGGACACCGCTTGCGCGAAGGCGGTCACGTCGGCTTCGTCGAGCACGTCGCAGCGCACGGCCAGCAGTTGTGCGCCTGCGTACTTGTCGCGCAGCATCGCTTCGGCGCGTGCGAGGCGTTCGTCGTCTCGGCCGCAGATGGCGACCGATGCGCCGGCCTGCAGGAACCGCTCGGCCGTCGCGAGGCCGATGCCGGACGAGCCGCCCGTCACCACCGCCACTTGCCCGGTCAGATCGATCTGGATCATCGGAGTCCTAAAGCTTTGAGAAACGTGTGCTCGTCATCCGAGCGGTAATTGAGCCGCCGCGACAATTCCGCCGCCGCGCGCTGCACCTTGTCGATCAGCCCGTCCGCGATCAGCGCCGCGTCGATCTCCGGACGCGGCACCGTCACCGTGATGCACGCGACGATCTTCTGCGTCTCGTTGCGCACCGGCGCCGTGACGACCGAGATCCCGCGCTCGAACGACGAATTGCTGACGCCGTAGCCGCGCAGCGCATCCTCGCGGATCACGTCGTACAGCGCGTCAACCGTCTCCGGCGTCGCGCTCGTCATCCGGTTCAGCGCGCCTTCCGGATACAGCGCGTGCAGTTCCTTCAGCGACAGGTCGCCCATCAGCACGTGGCCGTGCGTCGTCGCGTGCGCGGGCAGCCGGGTGCCGACGTTCACGCGGATCGAGCTGAACACCGGCGACTGGCTCTGCGCCTTCGCGACGAACACCACGTCGCGGCCGTCGCGAATCACGATGTGCGTCGTGAAGCCGGTCGCGTCGCGCAGGCTCTCGATCACCGGCAGGCCGAGATCGGTCAGCTCCAGCGAGCTCAGGTATTCGAAGCCGAGCCGCAGCACGGCGATGCCGAGCTTGTAGTTGCGATCCTTGTCCGCGCGTTCGAGAAAACCGAGCGATTCGAGCGTCTGCAGCAGACGGAACACCGTCGTGCGCGGAATGCCGAGCCGTTTCGACAGTTCGGGCGCGCCGAGCACGGGCTCGCGCGGCGAGAATTCGGCGAGAATCCGCAGCCCGCGTTCGAGGCCCGGCACGACGTAGCTGGCTTCGGCCTTCGCGTTGTCGGATTCGTTTTGTTGCAGCGGTTCGCTCATGCCGGCCCCCGCTGTGGGTCGCACTGACGACAGAACGTGTCGATCAGCGCGGAATAAACGGCCGGCGCTTCCACGTAGCCGGCATGCCCCGCCTGCGGAATCACCTGCAGCCCGACGTGCGCGGCCGCGGCGATCCGCTCGCACGCGGCGGGCGGCGTGATCGCGTCGTTCGCGCCGACGGCCACGGCCGTGCGGCCGCGAAAGCCGGCGAGATCGGCCGCGAGATCGGCGTTCGCGAGCAGATGCGTGGCCTGCGCGTAGCCGGCCGGCACGATGCGCGCCATGTTCCAGCGCACCCATGCCTTTGCCTCCTCGTTCGCGAAACCGGACAGCATGTTGCCGCTGCGCTGCTCGGCGAGCCCGGCCGGGCCGAGTTCCGCGAGCATCGCGAGCCGCGCGTCGCGGCGCGATTCGCGGGTCTCGGCCGGTGCGCTGCCGTAGCCGCCCGCGGGCGAAATCAGCAGCAGGCCGGCGATCCGCGCGGGCATCACGCGGACGAGGCCGCCCGCGATGATCGCGCCGAGCGAATGACCGACCAGCACGCAGCGTTCGATGCCGAGTGCCTCGAGCCACGCGTTCAGCGATGCCGCGTAATCGGCGGCGGCCGGCGACGCGCCGTGCACGGGCGTCGACACGCCGTAACCGGGCGCATCCCACGCGAGTACGCGCCGCGATGCACCCAGCGTGTCGAGCTGGCGGACCCACGATGCGGCGCCCGAGCCGATCCCGTGCAGCAGCACGACGGGCAGCGCACGGCCCGCATGCTGCGCGCCGGCCTCGCCTGCACCCGCCTCACGGTAGCCGATCGCGCCCGCCGCGCCGGCCGCGCAACGCTGCTCGGGAAACTGCCCGAGCAGCGCGGCGAACGCCGCGGTGCGGTCGCGTTCACGTTCGCGTTTGTCGATGACACTCATTGCTTCATCCGCCCCGTCTCAGCGCTTGATCTTCGCGAGCGGCGAATCGGGCGGATACGTCGGCGTGATCGGCTTCGACGAACCGAGCATCACGCACATCAGCGCATCTTCCTCGCCGATGTTGATTTCCGTGCGATACACGCCCGGCGGCACCGAGATCAGGTCGCGCTCGCCGAGGATCGCTTCCCAGGTCTCGCCGTCGCGCTCGCAGATCACCTTCATCTTGCCGCGCAGCACGAAGAAGATTTCCTCGACGTCGATGTGGATGTGGCTCGGGCCGATGTTGCCGGCCGGGATCACCATCGTCGAAAACGTGAAGTTGCCGGCCGGCACCGTGTTGACGTCCTTCGCGACGCCCGTGCCGCCCGTGCCGACATAGCGCATCTGCGCACGGCGGTACTTCGGGTCGTAATCGGCCTGGAACTTCAGCGCGTCCCAGTCGTAGCGCCGCGTTTCGTAGCGCGCGACGCGCCCTTCCATCCAGTCGTTGAAGCTTGCGCCTTCCGGCTGGTCCCACGACTTGCGTTCGAGATCGGCGTCCGCCATCGTCCTCTCCTTCATTCCGAGTGAAAACTTCAAATCAGTTCATTACGAAGCCGCCGTTCACCGGCAGCAGCTGACCCGTCACGAAGCGCGCGCCGTCCGACAGCAGGAACAGCACCGGGCCCGTCACGTCCTCAGGCAGTTGCGTGCGCGTCAATGCGCGGCCCTGCAGGTAGAACGCGTGACGCTCGGCCGGTACGTACGCGGTCGCCTCGACTTCGGTCAGCCCCGGCGCAATCGCGTTGACCGTCACGCCGTGCGCGCCGAACTCGCGTGCCTGCGCATGCGTCATCGCGATCACCGCGCCCTTGCTGGCGACGTACGCGAGCAGCTTCGGCGCGCCCCATAACGCGGTGTCCGACGCGAGGTTCACGATCGCGCCGCGACCCGACCGCGCGAGGTGCGGCAGCGCCGCATTGCTGACGAGCCACACGCCGCGCACGTTCACGTTCATCACGGCGTCCCACGTCGACACGTCGAGCTCCGTCGACAGCTTGCCGCCCGAGTTCGTGATCGCCGCGTTGTTGATCAGCGCGTCGAGGCCGCCGAGCACCGCCGCGCCCTGCGCGACGAAGGCGTCGATGCTCGCCGGATCGGCGAGATCGAGTGCGAAGAAATGCGCGGTGTGGCCGGCTTGCGTGAGCCGCGCGGCCAGCGCGCGGCCCTCTTCCGCGAGCACGTCGCCGAACGCGACTTGCGCGCCCGCTTCGACCAGCGCCGTCACGAACGCAGCGCCGAGGCCGCGCGCACCGCCCGTGACGAGCACCCGGCGGCCGGGCAGCGCGACGACCGGAGTGGACTCAGCCATTCGCGGGCTCCGCGGCGGCGTGCGCCGCACGATGCGCGTCGAGCGCGGACAGATGCTCCTGCGCACGCTGGCGCAGCATCCGGCGCACGCGCGTGATGCCGACGTCGTGCTGGTACAGGTATTCGTGATCGCGTGCATGCGGCGCGAGGCTTTCGAGGACGTAGCGATCCTGCTCGAGCACGTCCCAGTGCAGGCCTTCGAGGCGGTTGCGGTACATGAAGCGCCACACGTCGCGCTGCCAGCCGCCGACCTTGCGGGTACGCCAGAAATAGACCTGGCAGTGGTCGCCGTCGACCGGCGTCGCGAAGCCGATGATCCCGAAGTTGCCGCCCGGGCCGAACTTCTGCTTGTACGGAATCGCGAGGCGCATCCACAGGCAGCCGGTTTCGCCGAGCTCGACCCAGTCGAAGTTCACGTCGCGCTGGCCGATCTTTTCGAACATCAGGCCCGTGTCCGTCTTGCGCACGCGCATGTCGGCCTGCTTGTCGCCTTCGGCCATCGAGTGCGACGTCGCGTGCAGATACGCGCCGTGCATCGGGTCCATCACGTTGTCGATCGCGTACTGGTAATTGCACTTCCAGTTCGACACGCACAGGAAGTGCGCATACTCGTCGGCGACCAGTTCTTCCGGCAGGTTCAGCGGCGCCGGCTCGCCGTGCGCTTCGTCGCCGAACCACAGGAAGATCGCGCCGGCCTTCTCCTCGACCGGATACGACTTCACGCACTTCGTGCCTTCGAGCGGACAGTTCGACACGGCCGGTACGCGGTTGACCGTGCCGCCGCCGTCGACTTCGATGCCGTGATACCAGCACGCGATGTTGCCGCCGAGGTTCCAGCCGAGCGACAGACGCGCGCCGCGGTGCGGGCAACGATCTTCCAGTGCGTGGACCTTGCCGTCGTGATCGCGCCACAGCACGATCTGCTCGGACAGGCGCGTGAGGCCGACGGGCGCGTTCGACACCTGCCAGCTCGGCGCGACGGGATACCAGTAGTTCTTGATGCCGCGGTCGAGATAGTCACGGACCGGGTCGTGTTGGGCTTCGTGTTGGTCGGGGGACGTCATCAGTGTGCTCCGGATGCGGTTGTCGGGTCGGCGCTCAGGCGCGCGGCGCGGTCAGTGCGTTCATTCCGCCAGCGAGGCCATTTCGGCGCGGAAACGCTCAGGTGTCCAAACCGTGCCGTCCGGCGCGCGGAAGCCGATGCGGTTCAGCCCCGCGACGACATCGTCCACCTCGGTCGCGCCGCTCTCGAACACGCGTTCGAGCGCATCGCCGAGGTCGTTCTCGTACTGGGTCGGTGCGGCCTTGCGGTTCTGCCAGATCTGGTTCTCGACCTGACCGGGGATCTCGATCTGCCCCTTGCCCGCGACGTTGTTCGGCTGCGGCGCCACCCACGGCTTCAGGAAGGGATTGAAGTTGACGGTCGCTTCTTTCATGTCATTCCACCTTGATCTGGATTTCTTCACCGGCGAGGCGCACCGCGTACTGCTTCAGCGCGCGTCCGCCCGGACCCTTCAGGCATGCGCCCGTCTTGATGTCGAACACGGCCTCGTGCAGCGGGCACTCGACCGTGCCTTCGTCGACGAACCCCTGCGTCAACAACGCGTACGCATGCGGGCATACGTTCTCGAGCGCATACACGTCGTCGCCGACGCGGTAGATCCCGATTTCCACGCCGTCGGTCCGCTTGAACTCGATCGGCGTGTCTTCCGACAGCGCGCCGGCATGACCGGCGCAAATCCATTGTTCAGACATCTCACACCCTTCCTTCTGATCGACTCTCGGTTTGTTCCATATCCGGAACGTCAGTTTATGGATGGTGATTATAGGAGCGACTTTCCGCGAGCAAAATAAAAAGCTGCATGTCCTAGGGAAAACACCGACACTTAGCTCGGCCGCTCCCTTCGTCTACCCTGTCGAATGTAATTTTTTGTTATGCGACGGGGATTTATCGGCTTTTTCAAGACATCACGCGGGATTGCCGGGCGTCTGCCCGCCACTCATCCGTCCCGAAAAATTTATTTTTGATCGGGCGCGCACCCCCTCTATACTCCATTCCATTAAAGGCACATTGTTCCTTATATGGAACACAAGAATGCCCGTTCGGCGATGAACATGCGCGACGGCCGGCCGTCCCCGCGCAGGCCGTCACAACACGTATTCATCAGGTTGGAGAGTCAGGAGATCAAATGGTCAAGCATGCGGTAGTAGCAGCAGTCATCGGGATGGGCGTCGCGTCGGGCGCGTGGGCGCAGAGCAGCGTGGTGCTGTACGGCAGCATGGATGCGGGCGTCGCATACGTGAACAACGTCGGCGGCCACGCGAAGTGGGCGATGATCCAGGGCAATACGCAGCCCGACCGGTGGGGCCTGAAGGGCAAGGAAGATCTCGGCGACGGACTGTCGGCGATCTTCCAGCTGGAAAACGGCTTCTATACGAACAACGGCCAGTTCGCGACGGCGAACACGATCTGGAACCGCGCGGCGTTCGTCGGCCTCAGCGCCGAGCGCTACGGCACACTGACGCTCGGCCGCCAGACGCCGCTGTCGTTCGACTATCTCGATCCGCTCAGCACCGCGTATCTC